>JBHHTZ010000176.1:0-7309 GCA_046753605.1 Anaerolineae bacterium | reverse complement strand
GATGAGTTTTACTGTTGTCTCGCAGAACGCCGGCTAGATAGGGCGGAAGAAGATCAAAGGATTCAGGGCTACGCAGATGGCGTCTTTTGGGAGAGGAATACACAGGCAGTGCTCAAGCGTTTCTAGTATGGACGATGTGGTTAGCTATCTGGAGGGTATTCTAACGTGACAGATCGATACAACGTTGTGATTATCGGCGCCGGCCCTGGCGGGTACGTGGCCGGCATCCGCGCCGGCCAGCTCGGCCTGCGGACGGCTGTCGTCGAGAAGGGCGATGTTGGCGGTGTGTGCCTTAACTGGGGGTGTATCCCCACCAAGGCGCTGCTGAAAAACGCTGAACTCGTCAACCTGCTGAAGAACGATGCGCGGACGTTTGGTATCGAGTTCGACAGCATGGAGGCGAAGTGGGAGCCGGCGGTGAAACGCAGCCGGCAGGTCGTGCGCCGGCTCGTCAAGGGCGTCGAGTTCCTGCTGAACAAGAACAACGTGGACCTGGTGCGGGGTGAGGCCCGCCTGACGTCCGCCAATACGGTCGAGGTGTCGCCGGATGGGCGGGTTCTGGAGGCTGACAACATCGTCATCGCCACGGGTTCGCGGGCGCGGTTGCTGCCGGGCATGGAGGCTGACGGCGAGCGCATCATCGTCAGCCGGCACGCTGTCGGCCTCCCCGACGTGCCCCAGAAGCTATTAATCATGGGAGCCGGCGCTGTCGGCGTAGAGTTTGGCTACCTCTACAATGCCTACGGCTCTCAGGTCACGATCATTGAGATGCTGCCCACTGTGTTGCCGCTGGAGGACCCTGAATCTGGGGAAGTGCTCGCAAAGTCCTTCCGCAAGAGCGGCATCCAGATACACACCGGCGCCCGCGTCGAGGGCTTCCAGGTCACGGCTGACGGTGTCCAACTGACGGCCGTGTCCGAGGACGAGGGCGAGGTCCACTTCGAGGGCGATCAACTGCTGGTGGCCATCGGCCGAGCGCCCAACACGGAGAGCCTGGGCCTGGAAGCCGTGGGGGTGGAGACCGAGAAAGGCTTCGTCACCACGAATGAGATACGGCAGACCAACGTGGCGAGCGTGTATGCCATCGGTGACGTGGCCGGCCCGCCCATGTTGGCCCACAAAGCGATGCACGAAGGCGTCGCGGTGGTGGAGCATCTGGCCGGCCTGGAGTCGCACGTCGCCGATGCCAGTTTCATCCCCAGTTGCGTCTATTGCCTGCCCCAGGTTGCCAGCATCGGCATGACCGAGCAGGCCGCCCGCGAGGCCGGCTACGACGTCCAGGTGGGCAAGTTCCCCTTCCAGGCCATTGGCAAAGCCCTGGCGATTAACGACCGCGAAGGGCACATCAAGCTTGTGGTAGACCGGCAGTACGGCGAAATTCTCGGGGCCCACATTGTCGGCCCCGATGCCACGGAGATCATCCATGAGATTGCTCTGGCTCGTACGGCAGAGTTGACACCGAGTGAGATTATCGCTACAGTCCACGCGCATCCGACCCTCCACGAAGCCGTGCACGAGGCGGCAATGGCGGCTGTCGGATCACCTATCCATGCCTAAGGAGGAGGCAGACATGAGTGTCCCTGACAATCTGCATTACAGTGAAGATCACGAGTGGGCGAAAGTTGAAGGCGACCTGATCCGTGTTGGCATCACGGACTATGCCCAGCATCAGCTTGGGGATGTCGTGTACGTCGAGTTGCCGCAGAAGGGCGACAGCTTCGAGTTCATGGGAGCCTTCGGGGTGATCGAATCGGTCAAAGCGGCGTCGGATTTGTATTGCCCGATAGCCGGCACCGTCGTCGATGTGAACACCGAACTGGAAGACGCCCCGGAGTTGGTGAATGAGGCCCCGTACGCTGACGGCTGGATGATCGTCGTGCAACCCGACGATCCGGCCGACATGGATAAGCTGATGTCGCCGGCGGACTACGCGGCGATGCTCGAGGCGGAGGAGTAAATGCATGGTGGCGAACGGCGAACGACGAAGGGCCGACGCGGTGTCCTGAGGCCCCTCCCGAAGCCCGCCCCAAGGTCCCGCCCGAGCTTGTCGAGGAGCTTGTGGACGGGCTTGACGAAGGGTTCGTCGTTCGTCGTTGGTCCCTGGTCGGCCCCGAGGCTCTCAGTGGGCGGGCGCTTTTGGCTTGCCGGCGTCTTCACGTTTGTGGCAATAGTCCTGAGTTCTGCCACGCTGGCCAGTGCGCAGCAGCCAGCCGGCCCCGAAATCCAGCAACTTCAGGTTGATCTCTGGCCCCAGTACGATGACCCCAGGCTCCTGGTCATCTACAAGGGCGATTTGTCGGCTCCCCCGGAACAGCCACTCCGGTTTCCGATTCCCGCCGGCGCCAAGGTGAATGCCGTCGCCCACCTGGACGACCAGGATAGCCTCATCAACGAGACCTGGAAATCCGAGGCCTCTGGCGACTTGCAGGTGATCACATTCACGCCGGCCACCGCCAGGTTCCAACTGGAGTACTACCTCGACATGATCAGCTCCGGGCCAGACAGGTCGTTCGCCGTGGACATTGATGTCGATGGGCAGACGGTGAACAGCCTCGGCATTGCTGTTCAGCAGCCGGCCAGCGCTACGAACTTGCAGGGCGAGCCGGCGCTGTCGGGACCGGTGGCCGGCTTTCAGGGTCTCAGTTTCTTCAGCCGCCAACTCCAGAACGTGCAACCGGGGCAGACGGTACGCCAGACGGTCACGTACACGAAGCCTGACGACACCCTGACGGTGGATCAGATCGAGCCGGCCGCATCTGAGCCGGCTGGCCCACCTTCGTCGGATGCCTCGTCCGACTCCGGCTTCGCAACGAACCTGGCCGACCGTTCCGCGACGCGGTTTTGGCTGCCCATAGGTGCGGCGGTCGTCATTTTGATGGGCCTGGCGCTGATTGGGGTAGGCGCCTGGCGCGCGCGCCAAGAGGATGTGGCGGCGGTTCGGCCAGCGGCGCGCCGGCCACGCCGGCGCACGCGCCCCCAGCGCGCTGCCGAACAGGGAGGTCCCGCGAGCTTCTGTCACCAGTGTGGCGCGCCTTTCGAGCCGGCCGATCAGTTTTGTGGGGAATGCGGCGCGCCCCGCCGAGCTGGGTGAGGAACTTCTTCCTGGCTAGCAAAAGTGGTTGACAATATCGCAGCCGGGGTATATAATTCCCACGCCACGGCCGCTCTGCGCTGGCCGTGCTTATCACGAGGCTCCCCATTGCCTCGTTCATCTCTACCCGTACTCTTCATGAAAGGAGGTCTCTGCAATGTCATCTGTTTCTGCCGGCCTGGGCGAATACCTCGGGTATCGCGGCCGGGAGGGCATGTGGGCCTGGATCCTGCATCGCGTCACGGGCCTCGGCGTCATGTTCTTTCTCTTCTGGCATATCCTGGACATTTTCCTCATGGCTCTTGGCCAGGATGAATTCGATCGATTCCTCGTGATCTACAAGGCGCCGCCTTTCCGGGTGCTGGAGGCGTTTCTCATCTTCGGTGTGCTGTTCCACGCGTTCAACGGAGCGCGCTTGATCCTGTTGGACTTCGTGCCAGGCGTCATGGACTATGAGTCCGAATTGTTCTGGCTGGTCCTGGGCGCTTCGCTGGTGATCTGGGCGCCGGCTGCTCTGGCGATGCTGGCGCCCTTGGTCGGGGTTAACATCCTTTGAGGAGGAGATCATGGCTACTGCGCAACAAATAGGACGTCGTGTTTCGGGCGGTACGCTGGAAGTCTACGCCTGGTTTTTCATGCGAGTCACCGGCGTGGTGCTGTTGTTGGTTCTGGTTTTTCACCTTCTGTGGATGCATCTGGTCATCGGCGTTGACAATATCAACTTCAACGTGGTGGCCTCGCGTTGGCAGAACCCCCTCTGGCGGGTCTTCGATACGGCGCTGTTGATCTTTGCGTTGTCACATGGCACCAACGGCGCCCGATGGGTGATCAAGGACTACATTCGGTCCCCTGGCTGGGAGATTGCCGTCAAATGGTTTGTCTATCTGTTGGCTGTGGTGATCGGTGTAATGGGGGCATTCGTCATTTTCACATTCCAACCGCCGGCTTGAACGCACCGACGACAAACGACCGCCGACGAGCATTCGTCGTTCGCCCATGGTCGCACGTCGCCGCGCATAGCGAATTCGTCCGGTGCAATCACAAGCACATAGGGAGCAGGTTATACAGATGTATCACTACCACAAACATGATGTGGTTATCGTTGGCGCTGGCGGGGCCGGCCTGATGGCCGCGCTCTACGCCTCGCAAGGTGTCGATACCGCCGTCCTGAGCAAGCTGTATCCCACACGTTCCCACACCGGGACGGCCCAGGGGGGCATCGGCGCGGCGCTCGGTAACCTCGATGAAGACCATTGGGAATGGCACTGGTATGACACCGTCAAGGGTAGCGACTACCTTGGCGACCAGGATGCCATCAAGGTTCTGGTCCAGGACGCCATCGATGTAGTCCTGGAACTGGAACACATGGGGCTGCCATTCAACCGAACGCCTGACGGACTCATCGCCCAGCGTCCGTTTGGTGGGCACACCCGGGAGTTCGGTGAAGGACCGGTCCGACGGGCGTGTTACGCGGCCGACAGAACAGGCCACATGATCCTGCAAACGCTGTATCAGCAGTGCATCAAGCAGGGCGTGAACTTCTACGATGAGTTCCATGTCGTCGATCTGATTGTGAATGACGGCGTGGTCCAGGGTGTTGTGGCGTATGAGATCGACACCGGGGACATTCACGTGTTTCATGCCAAGGCGGTCCTGTTCGCGACCGGCGGATATGGCAGAATCTGGCAGATTACCTCAAATGCCCATACGCTGACCGGCGACGGGAACGGGATTCTCTATCGCAAAGGGATACCGATGGAGGACATGGAATTCTTCCAATTCCACCCGACCGGTATCCGAAAGCTCGGCATCCTCATCACGGAAGCTGTGCGTGGTGAGGGCGGCATCCTGCGCAACAACGAGGACGTGGACAAGATCGGGACCGGCGAGCCGGGCTTCATGGTCAAGTATGCGCCAACTATGCGCGACCTGGCATCGCGGGATGTGACTTCGCGGGCCATGTACATCGAGATGCGCGAGGGGCGCGGGATTGACGGCCAGAACTACATATACCTGGATGCTACGCACCTCGGCAAGGATGTGATCGAAGGGAAGCTGCCGGACATTGCCGAGTTTGTCCGCACGTACGTGGGCGTGGATCCGGTGTACGAACCGATGCCGGTCCAGCCGACAGCTCACTACGCCATGAGCGGTATCCCAACTGACGTCCAAGGGCGGGTCGTGATCGACTCTGAGAACACGCCGCTGCCGGGCCTGTATGCAGCCGGCGAGTGTGCCTGCGTCTCCGTTCACGGCGGCAACCGGCTGGGCACCAATTCGCTCAACGACATTGTGGTGTTTGGCCGGCGAGCGGGCCGCGACATGGTGGAGTTTGCCAGACATGCCGACTTCACGCCGCTGCCGGACAATCCCCACGCCGAAGTCGTGGCCCATCTCGAACATCTGCGTACGCATGACGGCAAGGAGCGTGTAGGTGACATTCGGGAAGCGATGCAGTCGGTTATGATGGACCACGTCAGCGTCTTCCGCACGGCCGAGGGCATCTCCCAGGCTCTTGAGGCGGTTCGCGAACTGAAGGCACGCTTCCGCGATGCCCAGATCGAGGACAAGGGAAAACGTTTCAACACCGACCTGCTGGAAGCGTGGGAGCTGGGCAACTTGCTGGACCTGGCAGAGGTGGTAGCCACCTGCGCGCTCAACCGGACTGAAAGCCGGGGCGCGCATGCGCGGGAGGACTACCCGAAACGCGACGACGAGAACTGGTTGAAGCATACCCTGGCGTATAAGACGGAGGACGGCATTGAGATCAAGTATAAGCCCGTCGTCATCACCAGGTTCGAGCCGAAGGAACGCGTCTACTAATTGACGGAGAATCATCATGCAATATCATCTGCGTATAAAACGATTCAATCCGGAGAAAGACAGCAAGCCGTGGTGGGGCGAGTACACCATCGAGGCGGAGCCAACGGATCGCGTGTTGGATGCGCTGCACATCGTAAAGTGGTATCACGATGGGACCCTGACGTTGCGGAGGTCCTGCGCCCACGGAATCTGTGGGTCTGACGCGATGCGCATCAACGGTGAGAACTGGCTCGCCTGTCAGGTGTTGCTGCGGGATGTGGCCCAGCCGATTACGGTGGAGCCGCTCCTGGGGTTCGAGGTGATCAAGGACCTTGTTGTCGATATGGAGCCCTTCTTCGCCAAGTATCGCTCCATCATGCCCTATCTCATCAACAACGATCCTGTGCCGCAGCGCGAGCGCATCCAGTCGCCGGAGGATCGCGAGGTGTACGACGACACGACCAAGTGCATTCTGTGCGCCGCCTGCACGACATCGTGTCCCAGCTTCTGGTCGAACAAGGACTTCGTCGGGCCGGCGGCCATCGTGCAGGCCCATCGCTTCATCTTCGACAGCCGCGACCAGGCCGGCGCTGAGCGGCTGGCCATCCTCAATGACCGCGACGGGGCGTTTGCCTGTCGCACGATCTACAACTGCACCCGCGCCTGCCCGCGAGGCATCAAGGTGACGAAGGCGATCGGCGAGGTGAAGAAGGCGATACTCTTCCAGTAAGCTTGAGCCGTCCAATGCTCTGCTGTGTCGTGATCCGTGGTGCGTGATTCGCGAGGGGCTTGCGAGTGACGCATCACGGATCATGCAGTTTTTCCGACCTGAATCTTACCCTGCACAGGAATGCTCATGATCATCAAGAAGCTGGTTACTGGCCCTCTTCAGGTGAATACCTACATCGTTGGCGATGAAGCCACTGGCGATGCTGTCGTGATTGACCCAGGCGGACAGGCGTCGCAGATTCTGCAGGTCATCGAAAGCGAAGGGCTCACTCTGAAGAAGATCATCAACACCCATGCGCATTTTGATCATGTGACGGGCGTGGCGGAACTCAAGGAGTTGGCCGGCGTGCCCTTCTACCTGCATCGCGCGGACCTGCCTATCCTGGAGAGTTATGGCCGGCAACTGGCCTACTTCGGTCTGGCCGCTGGCCCCCCTCCAACGGTTGACGAGTACCTGCAAGAAGGCCAGGAAATACAGGTCGGCGGGACCGTTTTTCGTGTGCTGTTTACACCCGGTCACACGCCCGGCCACGTTACGTTTGTCCATGATGAGAAGGCTGGGGAGTCAGCCAACCGGGTGGCGTTTGCCGGAGACGTGCTGTTCCAGGGTTCTATCGGGCGCTTCGACTTCCCTGGAGGCGACTACGAGCGGCTGATGCGCAGCATCCGAGAAGTGCTCCTGCCGCT
>JBHHTZ010000175.1:0-7325 GCA_046753605.1 Anaerolineae bacterium | reverse complement strand
AGCTAGGTTCGCAGCGTTGCTCCCAGCTTTGCCCCGACTCGCCTGACGATCCGTGCCTGCACCTTTGCCACTTCTTCGTCGGTGAGGGTGCGGTCCTGGGCCTGGTAGGTGAGGCTGTAGGCCAGGCTCTTCTTGCCCGGGGGGATCTGCTCGCCGGCATACACATCGAACAACTCGGCCTGGCGCAGCAGCTCGCCGCCGGCCTCGTAGATGGCGTCGCGCACCTGCGCCGCCGGCACGTCCTCATCCACCACCAGCGCGATGTCCTGCACCACTGCCGGGTAGCGGGAGATAGTCTCGTACAGGCCCTCCTCCTGCACGTGTTCCAACAACGCGTCAAGATCGAACTCGGCCACCACGACGGGCTGGTCCGGCAGGTCGAAGCGCTCGCGGGTGACGGGGTGCAGTTCACCCAACACGCCCACCTCCTCGCCGCCGATGCTCAACGTCGCCGTCCGGCCGGGGTGCAGCGCCGTGTGCTGGCCGGCCTCGAACTGCACACTCTCGATGTGCAGCCGATCCAGCAACGTTTCCACGACGCCCTTCAGATCAAAGAACTCCATCCAGCCATCCGAGTCGCCCATCCGAGCCATCCAGCCATCCAGCCATCCAGCCATCTTCCGAGGTCCGGTCATGGCAATCCCCAGCCGGCGCGGCTCCTCCGGCAACCCGTCCCCCGCCGGCAGATACACATGCCCCACTTCGAAGACTGCCACGCGATCGCGGAAGCGCAGATTGCTGCGCGTGATCTCCAGCAAGCTGGCCAGCAAGGTGTGTCGCAGCGACGCTCGCTCGGGGCTGATGGGGTTGGCTAGAGTGATGTAGCTTTCGGGATCGATGCTGGTCTGTTCGCCAGTGCTCAGCGCTGCCTCGCGCTCGATGCTCAACAGGGGATAGGTGATGACCTCTTGCAGGCCGGCCCCCACCAGAATGTCCCGCACCTGCTCCTCGTGGATGAGGGCGCGGTTGGTGCGCTGCGGCGGCAGCTCGTCGCTGGGCAGCGTCGATGGGAGCTGATCGTAGCCGAAGATGCGCGCTACTTCCTCCACCAGATCGTGTGGCCCGTTAATGTCCAGTCGATGGTCGGGCGTGGTCGCCAGGATGCGTGTCTCGTCCAGTAGCACGACGTCGAACTCCAGCGCTTCCAGGATGCCGGCGATCTGATCGCGTTCGAAGGGCATGCCCAGACCGCGCTCCACGTCATCCGTCGAGAGGGTTACGCTCACAGGCTCTGGCGCCGCCGGGTAGGCATCCGCCACGCCTTGGGCCACCGTGCCGCCGGCCAGTTGGCGCATCAGCTCGATGGCGCGCCGGTTGCCTCGCAAGGCTTCCGCCGGATGCACGCCGCGCCCGAAACGCGCTGCCGCTTCCGACATCAGCTTGTGATAGCCGGCTGTGCGGCGGATGCTGATGTTGTTCCAACTCGCCGCCTCCAGCAGGACGTTGCGCGTCTCGTTGCTGACCTCGCTCTCAGCGCCACCCATGGTGCCGGCAATGCTGAGTGAGCCGGCGGTGTCTGTTACCAGAATGTCGACGGGCTGAAGGTCCCGCTCCACATCGTCCAGCGTTGTCAACCGCTCGCCGGGCTGGGCGGTGCGCATGATGATGGTGGGCACGGCCTCGCCGGTCGCCGGGTGCGTGGGCTGGCCCGACTGGGCAGCGCGCCGGACCAGGATGTCCCAATCGAAGGCGTGCAGCGGCTGGCCCGTCTCCAGCATCACGTAGTTGGTCACATCCACGATGTTGTTGATGGGGCGCATGCCGGCCAGCATGAGCCGGCGCTGCATCCATCGCGGGGATGGTCGGATCTCGATGTCGCGGATCAGAGTCGCTGTGAAGCGCGGGCAATGATCCGGGTTTTCGATCTCGATCTTGAGCTGTCCCTCGATAGGTTCGCCCTCCATCACCGCTTCGTAATCCGGATAGCGCACATCCTGACCGGTCAGCGCGGCCACTTCCCGCGCTACGCCGATGACGGAGAAGCAGCGGGCCAGGTTGGGCGTCAGGTCGAAGTCGAACACAGTGTCGCCCAGGTAGTCAGCCAGCGGGGCGCCGACGGGCGCATCGCCGTCCAGCAGCAGGATGCCGGTGTGGTCGTCGGACAGGCCCAGCTCTTTCTCGCTGAGGACCATGCCTTCGGAGCGCACGCCTCGGATTTTGGCCGGCTTGATGCGGATGTACTCCATCTCTTCCGCGTAGCCGTTGATAACCCGTGCGCCGACGGTGCCGAACGGCGCCTTCAGCCCCGAGTCACCCACCTTCAGGTTGGGCGCGCCGGTGACGACGGTCATAGGCTCCGCGCCGCCGTAGCCCACGACGGCCAGCACCAGCCGGTCGGCGTTGGGATGCGGCTTGATCTCCAGAATCTCGCCGACAAAGATCGTGTCGCGGTCCCACTCTGCGCCCACCCGTTCGATGTTGGCCACTTCGAGGCCGGCCAGCGTCAGCCGCTCAGCCAGCTCCTCAACCGGGACAGTGATGTCAACGTAATCTTTCAGCCAGGAAAGGGATACTTTCATGGTCATCCTCCATTCGGGGAGAGATTGGATATTGGATACTGGATATTGGATATTGGTTATTGCCGCTTCACAATATCCAATCTCCAATATCCAATCTCCACCTAGAACTGCTCCAAGAACCTCAGGTCATTGCTCCAGAAATACCGAATATCATCAATGCGGTGCTTCAACATGGCAATCCTTTCCGGTCCCATGCCGAAGGCGAAGCCGCTATACACGTCGGGGTCATAGCCGCCATTGCGCAGGACCTGCGGATGGACCATGCCCGACCCCAGAATTTCCAGCCAGCCGGTGTGTTTGCAAACTGAACAGCCCTCGCCGCCGCAGATAATGCACTCAATGTCCATCTCGGCGCTGGGTTCGGTGAAGGGGAAATAGGATGCGCGGAAGCGCACCTGGGTGTCCTCCCCGAACATGCGGCGCGCGAAGTTGACCAGCGTCCCCTTGAGATCGCCCATGGTGATGTGGCGCCCCACAGCCAGACCCTCCACCTGATGGAACATGATCTCCGAGCGGGCTGTGATCTGCTCGTAGCGGTAGCACATGCCGGGCAGGATCACGCGGATCGGATCGGGGTAGTATTCGCGCATGGCCCGAATCTGTCCCGGCGACGTGTGGGTGCGTAGAAGTCGTTCCTCGTCGATGTAGAACGTGTCCTGCATCTCCCGCGCGGGGTGATGGCGGGGAATGTTCAGCAGCTCGAAGTTGTATTGGTCGGTCTCGACATCGCGGCTGCGATAGACCTGGAACCCCATGTCAGCGAAGATGTCGTAAATCTGGCGCAGCGTCTGGGTGGAGAGGTGCAGCCGGCCCACATGCACCGGCCGGCCCGGCAGCGTCACATCGATACGCTCCACCTCCAACGCTCGCTCCCGCTCGGCCGCCTTAAGGCGTTGCACCATCTCCGCGTAGGCTGCTTCCAGCGCCTTCTTCACCTGGTTGCCGACCTTGCCGGCTTCGGGGCGCTGCTCGGCCGGCAACTGTCCGATGCCGCGCATTCTTTGGGTCAGCCGGCCTTTGGAGCCAATATACTTGACCCGCCACGCCTCCAACTCATCCAGGTCGGCGACGCCCTCGAGCGCGTGCAATCCTGTTTCTTGCAGGTCTAGTAGTTCATCTAGCATGTTCGTCTACCTCCAAAAGGGAACTCAGGGGGACTCAGTGGAACTCAGTGGAACTCTCATCGATCTCCTGTTCCTCCGAGTTCCTCCAAGTTCCCCCGAGTTCCCCTGAGTTCCTCCGAGTTCCTCCAAGTTCCCCCGAGTTCCCCCGAGTTCCCCTGAGTCTCCCTCGGGTCCGTTTCGCCTCTTTCCAGATCGTTCAAACAAAAAACTCCCGTCCCTCGAAGGGACGAGAGTGTGTTCCCGTGGTACCACCCTGCTTGACACAGGTGCTCTGTGCCCGCTCATTCCACCGACGCCCGCCGCAAGCGGGGTATCGGCTGCCCTTGTAACGGTGGGCTTTCCGGGATGAACTACTCAGGTTGAGGAACCTGCCCACCGAATGAATTCGGCGTCTGCTACTGGAAACGTGTTTCAACACGTTTTCGGTGGCCGCTCTTCAACCCTTTCCCCCATCCGGCTCGGGAGTGAACTTCTGCCGGCTTCCCCTGGCGCGGGCTTTCAGTCAGTGACCCGCTCTCCCTGACAGCTTTGGCCGGCCTACTCTCTCCGTCGTCGCCATTGCTATGGCAAATTGGATGTTCAAGATTATAGTGAAAACTCGTTCGATAGTCAAACTCACGCCTGCGCACAGGCAGCTTTGATGGGCAAAGGTCTCCTGACCGAGCCCGCTTCACCCCTTCGGCAGGCTCAGGACGTCGCTCGGTCAGGAGACCTTCGGCAATCAGAGGGGAAAGCGTCAGTGCTTTGCGCTGGTCCAGGGCGTCTCCTCGTCGCCGGCCCGCCGGTTGACCAGCCGCGCCAGCATAAACAGCAGGTCCGACAACCGATTCAGGTAGATTAGCACAGTGGGATTGATCTCTTCTTGCTGGGAGAGGGCGGCCACGCGGCGCTCGGCGCGCCGGCACACGGTCCGCGCCACGTGCAGCGCGGCGGCCCCTGGCGCTCCACCCGGCAGAATGAAAGTCGTTAGCCGATTCAGTTCACTCTGCGCCGCATCGATTGCCTCTTCCAGGTCTTTCACCCAGCCGTCCTGCACTCTCGGCACGTGGCCCTGCGTGCGCTCCGACGTGCCGGCGTGGGGTGTCGCCAGGTCGGCGCCGATGTCGAAGAGCCGGCTCTGAACCTGTCTCAACTGCTCGCTGACCTCCGGGTCAGCGACAAGCGACTCGGCCAGGCCGATCATGGCGTTTAGCTCGTCCACCGTGCCGTAGGCGTCCACCCGGAGATCAGCTTTAGACACCCGCCGGCCTCCGAACAGGCTCGTCTCGCCCTCATCGCCTGAGTGTGTGTAAACCTTCACGTCGCTAATCTCCTCGCAAGATGGATAGCAGTCGCTCCCGCAGTCGAATGAACTCTGGCAAGGTCTCCATCGAACGCTCTCGTGGCCGGCCAAGACCCACCGTGACCACGTCGCGCACGCGGCCAGGCCGGGAGGTCATGACATACACCCGATCGGACAGAAAGACCGCCTCATCGACATCATGCGTGATGAAGAGAATCGTGTGCTGGAATTGCGCCCAGACTTTCAGAAGCCACTCTTGCAGTTCCATCCGTGTCAGGGCATCCAGGGCGCCAAACGGCTCGTCCAGCAACAGGATGTCCTTTTGAAACAGGAACGTGCGCAGCAGGGCTGCTCGCTGTCGCATGCCGCCAGACAGCGCTGATGGATAGCTGTTCTCGAACCCACTGAGGCCGAACAGGGGAATGATCTCTTGCGCACGGCGGGTCGCTTCCTCTCGAGATACGCCGGCAATCTCTGGGCCGAGGATTACGTTGCCCAGAACGGTTCGCCAGGGCAGCAATAGGTCTTTCTGTGGCATGTAGGCGACACGCCCGGTGCGCTTCTTGACAACCTCGCCGTTCAGGCGAATCACGCCTTCGTCCGGCTCTTCCAATCCGACAATAATGTTGAACAAAGTCGATTTGCCACTGGCGCTCGGCCCCAGCAGCGTGACGAATTCTCCGGGCCACACGACCAGATTGATCCCTTGCAAGATTTGAACCAGACGACCATCGACCTCGTAGGCCTTGCTCACACCGTCGATACAGAGCTTCGTTGTTGTCATAGGACATTCCTGAGCAGTCCGTCACACCTCGTCCCAGCCAGACAACAGAGTCAACGCCTGCCGGCGCAGGGCGAGTCGGATGGGGGCGTGGAGCGGCGGGACAGGGGCATCGGGAGCCAACTCGAAGCTGAGTTGTTGTCCCTTGGCCAGCTTCACTTCAACCCTGTAGTGCCCACCGCGGAACGATCGATCCGCGAGCATCCCTTCGACAATGTTGTCGGCGTAGGTGCCGGGCGCCAGCAGAAAGGCTGCCTCGGGGGGGGCCAGCACCGTCACGGGGTCGCCTGTCTCCAGCGCCGGGCCGGCCCCGTCTGAGCTGAGCTGCAGCCGGCCAATCGGTGTCTCAACGCTCAGCGGCTCAGTCCCGGCAACCCTGCCCGGAATCAGGTTCGTGAGTCCCAAGAAGCGCGCCACGAAGGGTGTTGCCGGCCGGCGATAGACCTCCTCCGGTGCGCCGCGCTGCACGATCTGGCCGGCCTGCATCACCAACACCCGGTCGGCCACGGCGAAAGCTTCCTCCTGGTCGTGGGTGACGTACAACGCCGTCAACTCCACGTTCTTGAGGGTGTGGCGCAGTTCCACCATGAGCCGATCGCGCAGGATGCGGTCCAGCGATCCCAGCGGTTCATCCAGCATCAGCAGGCGCGGGCTGGGCGCCAGGCTGCGAGCCAGGGCCACGCGCTGGCGCTCGCCGCCAGACAACTCCGTGACGTCGCGCTCCTCGAATTGGGCCATCCCCACCAGTTTGAGCACCTCTTGGACGCGCTCGCGCGCCCGCTCTGGGTCCCAGCCGGCCATCCGCAGGCCGAAGACCACGTTCTCATACACGTTCTTGTGGGGAAACAGAGCGAACTCCTGGAACATGAGTCCGAAGCCGCGCTGATGGATCGGCACGTTGTCGATGTTGCGCCCCTCGAAGAACACCTGGCCCTGGTCGGCCCGTTCCAGGCCGGCCACCACCCGCATCAGCGTCGTCTTCCCGCAGCCGGAGGGGCCGAGCAGGCAGGCGATCTGGCCGGCCTCCACCTCGAACGAGACGCTGTGGAGGACTTCGGTCTGGTCGAAGCTGATGTGGATGTCGCGTACTTCCAGTAGAGCCATTTTCTCCGAGATGCAGTGAACTTAGATCCAGCCGGCTTGCTCGTACGAATTGTAGCATGATATAATACACAATGCTAAACGCCGTAGAGATTGACAACGTGGTATGAGGAAGGCAAGGTGAACCATGTCTGATCCTCCTGGGCCGGTTGGAGGAAGCGGGGGCGGACATGGCCTGGGCGCTGGAACATGAGACTGAGAGTCCCTACACCCAGGGCCGGCTGGGACAACTCCGCCTGTCCCAGGGCCGCTTCGCGGAGGCGGAGGCCACCTTCCGCCAGGCCGCGGCCCAGGATGAGCAGGAATGGCTGGGAAGTGTGGCCCTGGCATTGCTGGGGCAGGGGCGCAGCGAGGAGGCGCTGGCGACGCTGGACCGCTGGCTGGAACAGGCCAAGGCGCGGCAGTGGCGGGAGACGCTGCGCTGGCTGGCGGTGGTGCTGCGCCACGCGCCGCAGGTCCCGGGGGTGGAGGCGTGCCGGCGGCGGTTGGTGGGCCACGAATGAATTCGCGGCCTGATA
>JBHHTZ010000174.1:0-7346 GCA_046753605.1 Anaerolineae bacterium | reverse complement strand
CTTCAGTCGTTGCCCGGGTGCAAGAACCGCTGAAGCGGTTACTACCAGCCTGTCACTTCCCTGCGGGCTACTCCTTACCTATGACTGACACCGAATTGTCGGACCAACAAGAGCCGACCCGGATCAGACAACGGGTGCGTTTTTCCACGGACTGGCCGGCCGGCAGCACGTTGCCGCCGCCAGAGGCAGGCGGACAGGCGAGCCACGCTGCGCTGAGCGCCAATCAGTGGACTGTGCTGATTCTGGTTGGCGTGTCCCTGTTCGTCGGGCTGGCGCTCGCCTCTGGCGTCGTGGTTGGTCGTGCCTTCATCGGAACGTCGGAGGCGCCGGCAGCAATGGTGGCGCCGGCGCCTCCACGCGAGATGGCGCGATCTGAACCGCTTGTACTCCCCTCTAGCCTCCGTGTTGACCCGCGCCCCAGTGCGGCTGTGGGTGATTCTCCCGTCTCGCTACTGCTCGGTCACGGGCCGCGACCTGGTGATGAGGCGCCCGCCTTCAAGCTGAAAACGCTCGATGGCGGCACTCTATCGGTCGATGATCTGCGAGGGAGGCCGCTGGT
The DNA here is from genome assembly GCA_046753605.1 of Anaerolineae bacterium. Taxonomy (GTDB): domain Bacteria; phylum Chloroflexota; class Anaerolineae; order Epilineales; family JAANWY01; genus JBHHTZ01. Next base: position 6,787 of record JBHHTZ010000174.1, on the reverse strand, counting down.
CCTCAACTTCTGGGCGACCTGGTGTACATGGTGCAAGTATGAGTTGCCGGCGCTGGAGGCTGTGTACGAGGAATATCGGAACCAGGGCCTGGTCGTGGTCGGCATAGATGTAGAGGAGCCTTCACCGCTTGTCGAAGCCTATGCTGACCGGTATGGACTCTCCTTTCCCGTGGCTTTGGACGAAGCCGGCGAGACGGCCGGCGCCTATGACGTGCGCGGTCTTCCGACGACCTATTTCGTTGATGAAGATGGCATCATCGTCCGCGTTCAGCGGGGCGCCATGCGCGAGGACAAGCTGGAGTTGTACGTCCGCAGCGTGCTGCCGGCGCGGTGATGGCCGGCGATTTGACCAGAATTTGACCAGATTTGAAACGACCTTTGACCTGATTAGTATGCAGGGGGGTTGACAAACCGTGGACAGGCGGCTACAATTGAGCCAGGTCTAGCCCAAGGCATCTAGCGGGCAGGTTCGCTCTTCTCACCCGACCCGGCTAGCACCTGACGGGGGGCAATTCGCGCAGCAAGGTTGTGCAGAAAGGCAGGTTGAATGTCGCAGTTGGATACGGAGCTCACCAGAATTCCTGATGTTGGCACTGCATCCGAAGGGGTCCTTGCCGGTCGCAAGAAGTTCTTGGTGGGTGGCGTGATCATCATAGCGGCTCTGGTTTTCCTCGTTCTGAACACGTTTCAGTCTACAGCCGTCTTCTATCTGACGCCCAGTGAGTTGCTGGCGCAGGCGCCGACGCTGTACGGGCAAGATATGAGGTTGGCCGGTACCATCGATAAGCGATCATCTGAGTGGAATCCAGAAACGCTGACCCTGAAATTCAACGTCTTCGAGGGGCGTGACACTATACCGGTGGTGTACAATGGTCCCAAGCCGGACACGTTCGATCTGGCCGAAGCAGTGACGATTGAGGGCGTCTATCGCCAGGATGGCGTGTTTGAGGCGCGCACCTTGTTCCTGCAGTGCCCTTCGAAGTACAAGGCCAAACTGGACGAAAATGGCTGAAATTGGATACATAACGCTCCTCGTGGCGCTAGCGGCGGCCGTCTATGCGATGGTTGCAGCCGTCGTCGGCGCGCGACGGCGCTACCCGGAGTTGGTGCTGAGCGCGCGCAACGGTGTCATCGCTGTGAGCGTCCTGGTAACGTTGGCGGTGGCGGTTCTGGAATACGCGTTTTTGAAGAATGACTTCACGCTCGAGTATGTCGCCTCGAACTCGAGTCGTGCCCAACCTCTGTTCTACAAGATCACGGCGTTGTGGGGCGGACAGGAAGGCTCACTGCTTTTCTGGACCTGGATTCTCTCTCTATATGCGTTGGGCGTGGTCCTCCGCAAGTGGAATCAGAATCGCGAGTTGATGCCGTACGTGATTGCTATCCTGATGGGCATTGGCTCGTTCTTCCTCGTGCTGATCACATTCGTTGTCAATCCGTTCGCGCGCCTGGGGTTCTTGCCGGCTGATGGCAATGGGTTGAACCCCCTGCTACGCCATCCAGGGATGACATTCCATCCACCGACGCTGTATCTGGGCTTTGTGGGGATGAGCGTGCCTTTTGCATTCGCCATGGCTGCCCTGATCACGGGGCGGACGAACGACGCCTGGATTCGGACGACGCGCCGGTGGACGCTGATGGCGTGGGGTTTCCTCAGCATCGGTCTCCTGCTCGGAGGCTGGTGGGCGTACGAGACGCTGGGCTGGGGCGGCTACTGGGCCTGGGACCCGGTCGAGAACTCGGCGTTTATGCCCTGGTTGGCCGGCACAGCCTTCCTGCACTCTGTAATGATTCAGGAGAAGCGCGGGATGTTGAAGGTGTGGAACATGGTGCTCATTATTCTGACCTTCAGCCTTACCATCCTTGGCACGTTTCTCACGCGCAGCGGTGTCATCTCGTCGGTTCACTCGTTCACCCAGTCCAATCTGGGGCCGTTCTTCCTGGGCTTTATCGGCCTCATGTTTCTCGGTTCGGCGGCTCTGGTGTACGACCGTCTGGATGCCCTGAAGAGCGAGAATGAGCTGGACTCACTCTTTTCGCGGGAGGCCGGCTTCGTTCTGAACAACCTGATCTTCATGGGGGCGCTATTTGCCGTGTTCTGGGGGACCATCTTCCCCATGATTTCGGAGATCGTCACCGGGGAGAAGATCACGGTAGGACCGCCCTACTTCAACAAGGTGGTCATCCCCATCTTCTGGGTGTTGATTCTCCTGACGGGAATTGGCCCCCTGCTGGCGTGGCGTCGCTCATCACCCAGAAAACTGGGAGCGTACCTCTTGTGGCCGTTCGTGGTCACGCTGCTGTCTGTCGTAGGTATGTGGGTATTCGGGATTCGCAAGCCCGTGGGCCTCATCGGTTTCGGGACGTGCATCTTTGTGGGTATCATCACGCTGCTGGAATACGTCAACGGCGTGCGCGCCCGGAGGCGCACCGCCGGCGATTCGTGGTTCCAGGCGCTGCCGACGCTCTTCGTGCGCAACCGCCGGCGCTACGGCGGCTATCTGGTACACGTGGGCGTCATCCTGTTGTCCGTCGGCGTGCTCGGATCTTCGGTGTACAAGATCGAGATTCGGAAGAGCGTGAAGCAAGGCGAGTCCTTCGCTGCCGGCGATTTCACTCTCACTTTTGCAGGCATGACACAGGAGCGCAGCCCCGATCGAGATACGGTCATCGCTCAAGTGGCCGTTTCGAAGGACGGCAAGGCGCTCGGCACACTCGACCCGCATCGGTACTTCTACCTTTCGTCGCAGCAGCCGGCCACGATCCCGTCGATTCGGTCCACCATGCTCGAAGACGTATATGTTAGCTTCAGCGCCTACGATCCACAAACGGGGCTGGGGACGTTCCAGGCATTCATCAACCCGCTGGTAGTGTGGGTCTGGATTGGGGGCATCATCTTCATTGCCGGCACGCTAATTGCGGCCTGGCCCGACTGGGCGGAAGAGAGACGCCTGGCCGAAGTTCGTTTCCGGCGTGGGGCTGCCTTGCCGGCGCGTCCCTGAGCGGATTCGATCAAGGATTTCACTGATGATGAAGCAGCGTCGATTCAGGTCTCTGGTATTTGCTCTGGGAGTCGGCCTGGTGGTCATGGCCGGCTTCCTGTCTTTTGCGTCCAGGCCGGCGGCTGCCCAGGCGCCAGATGCGGCGACCGAGGACGAGATGTACCGCATTGCCGACAAGCTAAACTGCCCCATCTGCCAGGGCCAGCGACTCTCCGAGTGCCCAATCCAGATTTGCCAGGAGATGCGTGCGGAAATCATCCAGCGGTTGCAGGAGGGCCAGCCGGAACAGGAGATCATCCAGGCCTTTGTTGACCGGTATGGCAAACAGGTTCTGAACCAGCCGCCTGTTGAAGGGTTCAATCTCCTGGCCTGGGTGATACCGTTTGTGGGGCTGGCGCTGGCGCTCATTGTGGGCGGTTGGGCGCTGCGACAGTGGCTGCGGCGACGCCCCGTGGCCGGCGTGGAAGCCGTCGAGAGCGGCGTTGGCGATCTGCCGGAGGAGTACCTGCGCCGGCTGGAAGAAGAAGTCGCCAGTGAACAGTGAACAGTAGTCAGTTATCAGTAATCAGTGAACAGTGATCGGTGATCAGTGGCTTGTGATCGGTGAGCGAAACTGATCACTGATTACTGTTCACTGATTGTGGTGACCTCATGAATGAGAGTGTAAGCGAGCAAGTGACAGCGGAAGCATCGAGCGGATCGAGCCGGCGGCTGTTGGTGTTTGGCGGCGCGCTGGTGGTGATTTTGGCGCTGCTGGGGCTTCTGGCGATGGGACTTCGGAGCGCCGGTAGCGGCCCCGAGATCGGCCAGCCGGCCCCCGATTTCACCTTGTCCCTCTACGGTGGCGGCGATCTGACGCTCAGTGACCTGCATGGACAGGTGGTGGTGATCAACTTCTGGGCCAGTTGGTGCGAGCCGTGTCGCGAAGAAGCGCCGGCCCTGGAGCGGGTCTGGCGCGACTATAAGGATCGGGGCGTCGTGTTCATCGGCGTGGATTACGTGGACGTGGAATCCTCCGCGCGCGAATACATGGCGGAGTTTGACATCACATATCCAAATGGCCTGGACAATGGGCAGCGGATCTCGCGCGCCTATCGCATTCGAGGTGTGCCGGAAACGTTCTTCGTGGACAAGAGTGGCAACATCGCCCCCATCATCGTCGGCGGCACGGAACGGCCCAAAAAAATCAGCCCCATAGCGGAATCTGAGCTGAGATTACAACTGGATCGCCTGTTGGCTCAGGGGGAGGGCGGATGACACCCATCATCGTCGCTGCCATCCTCGTCCTGGGCGCTGTCACCGTCGCTTTTGTCCTGTACCCGCTATTGCGAGCCAGCGCCCTCGCGCGCCGCTACATCACCGATTCCGTGGCCGGCGATCGCCTGGCAAAGCTGATCGCCCAGCGAGATGCCGTCTACGACGCGATACGGGACGTAGACTTCGACCGCGAGACCGGCAAGCTGACTGCGGAAGATCATCGGCTCATGCGCGAGCGCCTGACGGCCGAGGGTGTTCGCTTGCTCCAGGAACTGGATCGCCTGATGCAATCCGATGTCCGCGACGACCTGGAGCAGGAAATCGAGCGTGAGGTGACGGCTCTGCGCCAGGTTGCTCCGGCTGAGGCCGGCGAGGAGCAGCCGGCGCGTGTGCCGACAGCCGGCCAATCCGACCGCGCGGTGAGCACGTGTCCCACATGCGGAGAACCAGTCCGCGCCGGCGCGCAGTTCTGTACGCACTGTGGGGCCAACCTGGCCCTTACCTGTCCTGAGTGTGGTGTCGCGGTTGTGGCCGACGACCGGTTCTGTCGCAGTTGCGGCGCTCAATTGTCGAAGGGATGACATATGAGCGGGCGACGGCTGAGAAGCGACGCGCTGTTACCGGATTGTTTTCTCAATCTTCATCAGTCGTTCTGACTTGTCTCTCGCGCGCTCTTGCAGTGTCGTAATCATGAAACGAATTGCTGTATCTCTTATCATAGCTGCTCTAGGTCTGTCGCTACTCGGCCTCTGGTTGAATCCGCTGCGCGTGATGGCGCAACCGCCGGCCCCGCAGGAGTTGCCGGCCCAGACGCCGTCGGCCCTGCGCGGGCGCGACATCTACGATGCGCGCTGTACGCGCTGTCACGGCTTGCAGGGCGCCGGCGACGGGGCCATGGCAGCCGACCTGCCGGCGACTCCGCCCAGCTTCCTCGATCTGGACCACATGCGCCAGGTGACGCCGGCCGGCTACTTCGACATCATCACCAACGGCAACCTGGAAGCCCTGATGCCACCCTGGGGCAATGAACTCAGCGCGCAGGAGCGCTGGGACGTTCTGGCCTACGTCTGGTCTCTGGGTACGTCGCCCGAGCGCATTGACGCCGGCCAGCATACGTATGCCCAGGCATGCGCTGAGTGTCACGGGGATTCGGGCGACAAGGTCGAAGCTGTGAATCTGCGTGACCTGGCAGGAATGGCCGACCTCAGTCAGGCTGACCTGGCGGCCGGCGTGCGCGATGGTCACGCCGACGCCGGCTGGCAAGACACGCTGACCGATGATGAGCGATGGGCGGTTGTTGACTATGTGCGCACTTTCACTTACGAGCCTGGTTTTGCCGCCGTCGAGAAGACGACTGGCGACGGTGTCATCGAGGGTCGCGTGGTGGACGGCACAGCCGGCGCTCAGGCTGACATGGCCGGCCTGACACTCACCCTGTTCCCGTTCGTCGGTCAGACAACCCTCGATCCGATCACGACCACGACGACGGCTGACGGCAGTTTCCGCTTCGAGAATCTCCCAACGGGAGCTGACCGCAGCTATGGGTTGCAGACGCAGTATCTGGGCGTAAACTACTTTCACCCTGAGATGATCGACCTGAGCGAGAACCCAACGGCGTCGGCGATGGTGCATGTTTATGAGACGACGACTGACGATTCTTTGATCGACGTCCAGCGCAACCACGTTATCATCGACTTTGCCAACAACCAGTTGCAGGTAGCCGAGCTCTACATCTTCCGCAACTCTGGCGACAGGACGTACGTTGGCGATGGCTCGACGCTCAGGTTTCGGCTGCCGGAGGGCGCGGGGAGCGTGCGATTTGACGATGCGCGCATGAACCAATCGACCCGGCTGGATGCGGACGGCGTCGTGGATACGCTGCCTGTGACACCTGGCGCCCGGCAGGTGTTGATGTCTTACAGTCTGCCCTACAGTGGTCGATCTATCACGTTCGAGAAGCCGATTGAGTACCCGACCGAGAGTCTGAACGTGCTCGTAGCAGATGTCGGGGTCGAGGTAGACGCCGGCCCGATGGTGGCCGGCGAGCCGGTATCAACGCAGTCGGATGTGCGATTCCTGAACTTCACGCGGCAGAGTGTGCCGGCCGGCGATCAGCTTTCGCTGAAGCTGTCGAATCTGCCGAAAGGCGGCCCGGCTGCCAGCGCGGGCGTGCCGGCCGATCGGAGCGCGGCGCTGCGTTGGTTCGGATTGGGGTTTGTCCTGCTGGCCCTGGCCTTCGTAATGGGGTATCCGGCATTGCGCCCACGCCTGGTGGACGAAGAGTTCCTGCGTGAGGATTCGGCCGAGGTTGTGCTGCGCCGGCAGCGGCAGATGCTCCTGCAGGAGTTGGCCGACTTGGACGATGCTTACGCCTCCGGCGAACTGGCCGAGAGCAACTACCGCGACACCCGGTCGGAGGTGAAGGCCGACCTGATAGACATCATGGACCAGTTGCGAAGTCTGGAAAGCACTGCAGCGGGCCATGAATGATGAAGGGTTGTTTGATCGCCGAAGGTCTCCTGACCGAG
>JBHHTZ010000173.1:0-7389 GCA_046753605.1 Anaerolineae bacterium | reverse complement strand
GACTTGACCCTCGAAGCGTTCACAATTCTCCGTGAGCACTTTTTCGATCAGAACGGCGTACCAAGGCCGTTCCCGCTACGAGACAAGCGCAACACGCAAGACAGTCCACTGGACGAATATATCTGTAACGTGTTGAGTAGTCATCTGCAGGATAGCGAGTGCGTGCCTTCCTCCGGCCCGTTGATAAGCCCCGATCTGGTGCTGCTCCGTCCAGATCGGTGTAACAGCGTTTCAAGAGCAGCCTTGCGGGGGGACCTGACTAGAATTGTTGGAGTTGAAATCAAGAAGCTGGAGCGGACTGAGTCTGGTTCGGTAGCGAGACGATCCGGCCTCGACTACAACACGACACCCCCGTGTGGAACGATTCGCGTGTACGATGTGAATGATAGTCCGCTCGACATACGAGGTTTCTATCTCTTTGTCTGTCAGGAACAACAGCCGGGTGAAGAGAACACCTACAGACTGAGCGCGCTGGCCCTCTGCGACGGCAACGTGCTGAATGAAGACTTCGACCTGTATCTCGCAGCCGTGGGCCAGCGAGAAAAGGAAATTGGGCTTGGAACGTATGAGGATGGAGTGAACAGAAACAGGCCGATGTTCATTTTCGCCAATCCCCTTGGCATACCTGAGTTAGATCGCGCAGCTACCCTCATTCATCCCACCCCAGCATTTACAGAGTCCGAGGACGGGGTGCGACTGGCGCACCGACTGATCCGGATGGCCAAAGACGGGGAGCGGATTTTCTACTGCTACCGCGTGGCAGCGGATGTTAGCACGAGCCACACCATAACCGACTTGAAAAACTCCATTCCCACGCCATCATCCCGAAGTATCCGTACGCAGAGTAGAGGCAGGTTCAGACTTCCGATTGAGCCTGTGCCGTGACGGGTGGTGAGTAATGAGTAGCTCAACGCGTAGAGTAGCTGAAGCCCGCCCTGTTTATGCTAATGATTGTCGAATCGTGCAGCGGAAGGCTATCGAACGTTCCTTCCCTTTTGTAGAACTCAGCGAGATTGCTGAGCGAGAGTCGTGGCGCAAGGATGTATATCAGCCCGTTTACTACATTCACAAGTGGTGGGCCAGGCGCCTCAGTTGCGTGTTTCGTGGCATCGTGCTGGGGGCCTGCACTCCTGCGGAAGGCGCAACCGACAGAGGGGCAGATGGCCTACTCGACCTGTTCTACAGACCTGTCCAGTTCCCAAACATGGTAGTCTACGATCCATTTATGGGAAGTGGAACGACGGTTGGGGAAGCACACAAATTAGGATGCCGCGTCATTGGACGCGATATCAATCCGGTTTCCTACTTCATTGTCAAGAACGCATTGAGCACGCACGACGTCTCTCAAGTGCGCCAGGCTTTCAAGGGGATCGAGAGTGACGTGAGCCGCAGAATCAAGGGGTACTACAAGGCACGGACCGAGCATCACGGTCTTGTAGACGTGCTCTATTACTTCTGGGTGAAGTTCGTTCCCTGCCCCTCCTGCGGCACGCAAGTTGATTTGTTCAATAGTCGCATCTTCGCCAAGCACGCTCGCCCGAGCAAACAGGCAAAGGCGAAGTCTCTATGCCCTGCTTGCGAGGCGATTAACTCTGTCACAGTATATCAAACGGAGGCGCAGTGTGACCGGTGTGGCACGTCTTACAACCCGCAAGAAGGCTCAGCGGACAGAGCAAAGGCGAGGTGCCCTGCCTGTCAAAGCACATTTCCCATCATTGAAGCCGTAAGCTTTCTGGATCATCCCCCCGATCACCGCATGTACGCCAAAGTGATTCTCAAGCCCGATGGGAGCAAAGAGTATCTCTCCATTGACGAGTACGATCGGGCTTTGTACAGAAAAGCATCGACGGAGCTTCAAACAGGTAACTTCAGGTATCCTCAGGTAGCAATTGAACCAGGCTATAATACCAATCAGGTGCTAAACTATCATTATGCCCACTGGCACCAGATGTTCAACGACCGTCAACTGCTATGCTTGAGTATTTTGAGCGAGCGGATTCGCCATGTCGAGCAAGACTCGCTTCGCGCTCTATTTGCCTGTCTGCTATCGGGATGTCTCGAGTTTAACAGCATGTTTTGTTCCTTCAAGGGAGAAGGAACGGGGGCGGTCCGGCACACTTTTTCCCATCACATCCTGAAACCCGAACGCATGCCGCTGGAAGCGAACCTATGGGGAACGCCCGAATCATCAGGGGCGTTTTCGACCCTGTTTGAGCGACGTATTCTTCGCGCCATCGAATACAAGGGCAACCCTTTTGAATTGCAGCTTTCCGGTAGGGTGAATGGGAAAAGACAAAGCAAGAAGGTGTTCAACCTCAGCCGGAAGATGGGGGGCGGAATAGCATCAACTTACGATGAGTTTCGGAGGAGTGATTTCGACATCTATCTGTCGTGTGGCGGTTCAAGCCAGACAGATATTGAGGATGGCGTCGTTGATGCTGTCGTGACAGATCCGCCGTTCTTTGACAACGTGCATTATTCTCAGTTGGCCGATTTCTTCTACGTCTGGATACGAGAAATGATGGGCCATGAGGGGGTGTTTCAACGAAAAACCACACGCTCGACCGAGGAAGTCCAGCAAACAGACCCTGGGAGTTTTACCGATAACCTGATCGCTGTGTTTCGAGACTGCCACCGCGTTCTAAAAGACGACGGGCTTTTGATCTTCACGTATCATCATTCGCGACCAGAAGGCTGGTCTGCGATCCTGGAGGCCATCCACGAAGCAGGATTCTATGTTGAAGCCACCCATCCTGTGAAATCAGAGATGTCGGTCTCGATACCGAAGCAGCAAGCGAAAAGTCCAATCGACATCGACATCATCATCGTTGGGCGGGAACTTGCTTTGGTTGAGCCGTTCGAGAAGGTGCCGGCCGGCCTACTCGACGAGTGTGTCGAGGAAACCAGCGGGATTGTTGAGGCGTTCAACAGATCGAACAAGAAGCTGAGCCGCAATGACATAACCGTCATCATGATGGCGCGCTTGATCACCACTTTGTCTCGAGTACGTGACCTGAAAAAGATGCTAGTTTACCTGGATACTGTCGAGGAGGAGATAGGCACGGTTGTTCGGAGAATCTGGGAACAACAGAACCCCCAAGCGTCGCTTGTGGAAGCACGGCAAATGCGACTCTTCTAGACAAAGTAACGAGGTTGAATGGACATCAGCTCTATGGAAAAAGTAGACATCATTCTTTCCGGTGGCGCTGTTCTGACGATGGACGCCCAGTTCTCCCAGTTCGATCCAGGAGCGGTGGCGGTGCGCGGCGGCGAAATCGTCGCAGTCGGGCCGGCGGACGGGATCGCTTCCGGCTACGAAGCCGCCGAGGTCGTCGATTGCAGCGGCAAGGTGGTCCTCCCCGGTCTGATCAACGCCCACACCCACGTCCCCATGGCGCTGCTGCGCGGCCTGGCCGATGACCTGCGCCTGGACGTCTGGCTGATGGGCTACATCATGCCCGTCGAGCGGGAGTTCGTCCGCCCCGATTTCTGTTGGCTGGGCACGCAACTGGCTTGTGCCGAGATGATCCGCGCCGGCACGACCTGCTTCGCCGACATGTACTACTTCGAGGAAGCCGTCGCCGATGCCACGGCCCAGGCCGGCCTGCGCGCTGTGTGTGGAGAGACCATCCTCAAGTTCCCTGCGCCGGACGCAATGAGCTACGACGAGAGCCTGGCGCGCACCCGCGATTTCATCCAACGCTGGAAAGGCCACAGGCTGATCACACCTTCGGTTGCGCCCCATGCGCCCTACACCTCCACCCCCGAAATGCTACGGGCCGCTTCTGATCTGGCCCTGGAGTTCGATATGCCCCTGCAGATTCACGTGGCGGAGACCGCGCACGAGGTCGAAGAGATGCGGGCCACGCACGGCATGGCGACTGTACCGTGGATTGAGCAGTACAACGTGCTGGAGACTAAAGCCGTAGCCGCGCACTGCGTACATCTCACCGAAGACGAGTTGATGACGCTGCTCCAGTACGACACGGGCGTTGTGCATAACCCCACCAGCAACCTGAAACTCTCCAGCGGGTTCGCCCCTGTTGCCCGCATGCTGGAGATGGGACTCAACGTCGGCATCGGCACCGATGGCGTGGCCAGCAACAACGACCTGGACATGTTCGAAGAGCTACGGCTCGCGGCGCTGCTGGCCAAGGCTGTCACGCTCGACCCGACGGCACTGCCGGCCCGCCAGGCGCTGGAGATGGCAACAATCATGGGCGCCCGCGTGCTCTCGCTGGATCGATTGACCGGATCGCTGGAGCCGGGCAAGCGGGCGGATGTGATCGTCGTAGATTTGAACACCGTCCACAACGCGCCCCCTTTCCGTCGCGACGAGGGGTTGATCTATTCGCAACTGGTCTACGCCGGCAAGGCCGATGATGTGATTCACGTGATGTGCGACGGTGTCTGGCTGATGCGCGATCGGGTGTTGCTGACCCTGGATGAGCAGGCGTTGATGGCCGAGGCGCGTCGGGTGGCTCAGCGGATCGATGCTTTTCTTGTGGAGCGCGAGGAAAGCGTGTTGCGCAAGCTGGTCAGCATCGGCGGGCTGGCACGCAAGGAGACCTTCGAGGTACAAATCAAAGTTTGTTTGTCAGATCAGGGGGCACAGGCAGTGGAGGAGGCTCTGGCCGGCCCCGATTTCGCCATCGGCAAATCGAGCCAGCGCCGGCAGTTCGATACCTACTTCGTCTTCCACGACAAATGGGCCAGTCGCATTCGCTACCGCGAGGACGAGGTCGTGGCCCGCAACAGCATGGAGCCTGTCCCCGATGGTCAGGTCGAGGAGGTTATCTATCGGCTGACGCTGACCAACGAGGAAAAAGAGCGGGAGTATGCCAATTCGGTTGTGCTCTCGCGCTCGCGTTTCGACGCGCTGGCCGACCGCAGCCTGCGCTTCTACCGCGAGTTCTTCAAACCCGACGAGGAGCGCCAGGTGCACAAGGAGCGCCGGCGGTTCCACGTGCGCTACAGCAACACGGAGTTCAGCGTCAATATTGATCGCGTTGTGCATCCCGCGATTCCCGGCGCGTTCCTGGAAATCAAGAGCCGCACCTGGAGTGCGCAGGACGCCGAGCGTAAAGCAGAACTGATCGGCGAGTTGCTTGAGCTTTTCAACATCGAGCCAGAGGAGATATTGCGAGAGGAATACGTGAGTCTGGCCACGCATCCAGAGCAGCTCAGGCCGTTGGCGTGAAACCGAACAGAGTATGCCAGGCTTTGACTGACTGCGCTGACTTGAAGGGAGGAGCCTGATGAAAGTGATGAGCAAAGCGATAGAAGTTGTAGTGGTAGATGCTACGCACTTAGAACTGAAAACACCGCTACCTGGAGTTGTTGGACAGCGTTTGCTGATTCACATTGTCCCCCTCGACGAGGAACAGCGATTGCTGCTGCGCGAGCTCCAAGCGGCATACCTGACAATGTCTGAGGAAGAGCGGCATGCGGAAATCGCCCTGGCTGAAGAAGGACTTTACGGCCAACTCAGCCCGGCTGAGGCATTTCCGGAAGAGGGCAAATGGCCGTGGTGGGAGTGAAGTGACGAAACTGCATGGGGGGGTTCGCCTAGCCCTCTTGGACAGCCCCCGCCATGGCGACGCTCCGCTGCCGAAAACGCGGAGGAAGGTACTCGACGTAGCAATGCTCTTGGATCAGGCTCATCAATTCCTCGAGCGTCGTCTCAAGGAACTGGCGTGTTTCTAGGGGGGTCTCCGAATCCGTCACGCCATCATGGTTGAATAGTGCATGTAGGTGGGTATCATCTAGCGCGTCAAGCATGTAGGCTAATGCGGTGGCGAAGGTTTCGAGCTCTCCTTCAGACAGGCGTATATCGAACAAGATGACGCTGGCAACATCCTCACTTCTCAAGAGTTCCATCTTGTGTCATTCTCCTTCCAGGGTATGAGTGAGCCATTCTTGCCACTGGCCGTATTCTTCTTCCGACAACACACGCCATCTGCCGGACCTGAGCCTGCGCTGCGTATTTCTGGCAGGATTGGCAAACGAGGTGTGCAATTGAAGCGCATCGTTTTCTACGATGAAGACATGAATCCGCTGACGGCGGCCTCGCACGATGTAATTGCCTGTTTCGGCATCATAGAAAACGTCATTCGCGCCAGCTTGTTGGGCATCATTCCAGGCTGAACTGACGGGGCGATCTTCTGTAGCTCGCCTCTCACCATGTGGTGTTCGCTTTATTGTCATTTCCTCCCCCAATTTCCCAGTGGAGCGAGCAGAGCTGTATGTAAGGTCGATTATACACTGCCCGTGATTCGGAGTCAATTTGACAATTCACTTGGTGACAGTACAATTCGTACATAGTCATGAAACTCTCCATTGTTCTTTCCACCCACGCGGCCCAATTCCAGGCGGCTACGTTCAAGGGCGATTTTGAGGACAACGTCGCCAAGATCGCCGGCCTCGGCTACGACGGCGTTGAACTGGCCATCCGCGATCCCAATCTGGTCGATGGCGATGAGCTAGAGCAGATTGCAACTCGATATAACCTGACTGTGCCGGCCATCGGCACCGGCCAGGCCTGGGGCGAAGAAGGTCTTTCGTTCACCGACCCCGATCTGGCTGTCCGGGCCGCTGCCATCGAGCGCGTGAAGAGCCACGTGCCTCTGGCCGCGCGCTTCGATGCCGTCATCATCATCGGCCTGCTGCGGGGGATCGTGAAGCCCGGCGTGGATCACGGCCAGGCGATGGACTGGCTGGTGGGGGCGCTGCAGGCGTGCAGTGCCGCGGCGGGGCCGGCCAACGTACGCCTGGCCCTGGAGCCTATCAACCGCTACGAGACCACGCTCATCAACAACGTGGCCCAGGGGCTGGAACTCATCGAGCGGGTGGGGGCAGACAACTTCGGCTTGCTGCTGGACACTTTCCACATGAACATCGAGGAGCCGTCCATGGAGGACAGCATCCGCCAGGCCGGCGACCGCATCTTCCATTTCCACGTGGCGGACTCCAACCGCTGGTATCCGGGGGCCGGCCATCTGGATTTTCGCCGGCTGCTGGAGACGCTCTTCGGCACGGGTTATGCCGGCTTCGTCTCCGGCGAGTTCCTGCCAGAGCCGGATGCCGACACAGCCGCTCGCGAGGCGATTGCTCACTTGCGAGCGGTTTCAGGGTAGCCACCGTGACCGGCGGGCCGGTCTGAATCATGGCTGACAATGGCGTGGCGTAGCGCAAGATGGCATCTTGCGCCACTGGCTGTTTTCGTAAGTAGCACATTTCAAGAAGGAGGCAGGGTAACTGTGATCAACACAAGAAACCGTCCAGATCGTCACAAGGAGGCCATTCCCGTCGGCAAGAACGTCGCCTTCTGCCGTTGCTGGCAGTCCGACAAGTTCCCTTACTGCGATGGCACCCATCGCAAGGTGAACG
>JBHHTZ010000172.1:0-7436 GCA_046753605.1 Anaerolineae bacterium | reverse complement strand
CGGCGGGCGGGCCTGTCGGACTCAGTACCCTGATTATTTTCTCAAACTTCATAAGCGGTTACTACCTATCTGCGCCGGGGCCAGATCAGCAATCCCAGCAAACCGATACCCAGGGCGAGCAGCGCCGGCACGCAGTTCAGAGTCCGCGACACGCTGCCCGGCTGCGGCGCGCCCGACACGCTCTTGCCGCCCTCGCTCGTGGGGGTCGGCGCGCTCGCTTGCGCCACGACCTGCGGCGTCGCCGTTGCGGGAACAGCGGTTGCCGGCAACGGGGTCTGGGTCGGGACCGGCGTCGAGCTGGGGACCGGCGTGTCGGTCGGCACACGGGTTGGTGTCGGCTCAAAGGCAGTGTCCTGAGCTTGTCGAAGGGTGGGCGACGGATCGGGAGTAGCCGTCGGGACCGGCGTGGGCGTTGGCGGGATCTCCTGGGCGACCGGTACGTCCTCCAAATCAACTCCGAGCCTCAGCAAGTTGGTGAAGACCCAGCCGGCGTCGCCCGCATCGTCGGTCACGTTCACCCACGAGTTGTCGGCCAGTCGAGCTTCTACGATCAACGGCTCTCCGCGCTGAAGGGTGTCAATGATGTCATACTCCGTGCCGGGGCCGGCGCGGAAGTTCAACACATCTGCATCGACCACCGCATCAGCGCCGGGCGGGATGGCGACTCCGCCGGCCATCAGGCACGCGGTGTCCCAGAACGAGTCGTTATGCTTGACCGCGAACTCCGGCTGGCCGCGCGTATACACCGTCACGTAATCGGCCTGGGCGACCGTCTGGACGCTCAACTGGGTCCAGTCATCATACGTCATAATCGGCTCCGACCAGATCACGGTGTTGGGTGGTGGTGCGCCAACGCCAGGCGGCATGTTGCCGAAGGGGTCGATCCCCACTGACACGCCATAATTGCCGGGCGCCTTGGGATCGGACCGGAACTTTTCGCCGTCCCAGCCGTCCGCCTCGCCGGTGTAGACCTGCACCCAGGCGGAGAAGCTCATTGAAGTCCCCCGGCGCACCGGAACACGCTGATAGACGCCGGCAGTATGCGTGGCCCAGGTGGTGAAAAACTTCTGAGAGAAGTAGCCGGTGTTCACCCGCCAGCGCAACGGATCCCGAGTTGCGTCCTCAACCTTGAACTCAGGTTCCCGGTTGTACTGCTGATTGCCCCGGATGAACCAGGGGAACCAGCCATTGGCGACAGATGAAGACAGGCTGGTGCCCAGGTCTTCGGTCTTGCGCGAGCCTTCCTCGAACCCAGCGTTGAGGAGCAGGTTGCCGGGACACCCGTCCTGGAACAAGGCCGGACGGGCGGGTGCGTCCAGCGCCACACCATGTCCCTGGACAGGCGACGCAGCCGCAAGCAAAGCGCCGGCCAACCAAATCAGGCCGGCGACGCGTGTGCTGCTCCTGAACAGCCCCATTGGGCCAGTGTGCATGACTCTTATCTCTCTCCTTGATCTTATCACAAATGTTGGAGCTTCCTTGCCCAAAGTCCAATGCGTAATTGTACGAGTTTTGGTCGATTTGTCTATTCGACCCCATCAGCCTACATCTTCACGCACATACGCGAGTGCCCGCCACTCGGCCTGGGTATCCCTCGGCCGCCAGCGAGGACCGTTCGGCGTGTCCTGGATGTCGAAACCCAGGTCGACCACGCAGTCGCGCAGCCGATCTGCTTCCTCCCAGTTGCGAGTGTCGCGGGCCACCTGCCGCTGCGCGATCAGGTCTCTGACCTCAGCCGGCAAAGCTGGTTCAGGCGCCGGCGGCGATTCGACTGCTACCGTTGTCCAGGTTTCGCCTTCAAAGGCCGGCGTGCGCACGTCCCCCAATAGATCCATGGGGAAGGTGGCGCCGGCCTGGAAGTTCTGCTCTTTTCCACGCGAACGAACGGTAATCGTGCTTTTTCCACTCACCTCGCACATCGAGGCGCCGAAATCAAAAAGGATGGCCGTGTGTTCGTCCAGGCCGACCACGGTGGCTGTGTCGGGCAACATCTCTTCCAATTGAGCCATCCGCTCCCGCCCCATGAAGCAATAACGGGTATCCAGTTTCTTGCCCCCGTCCGAGTTGTTCCAGTGCGGTACGATGGCCAATTCTAGCCCGTAGTCGCCGAAGAAGTCCAGACCCTCCGCCCAGTGCAGGTCGTGGCCGGCCTTGTAGATTTCGTACACCGGCAGCGTGTGGGCGCCGGCAGCGATGCTGGCAGCGCTGGCCAGCGCGAGAACCGCGCCCCGGCGCTGAGCTGCCAGCACATTACGCCAGGCCGGCGTACCCTTGAGGTTACGCACGGTGTAGGTCGGACTGCCCGGCCCCAGAAATATGTAGTTGGCGCTGAGCACAGGCGCGGCAATGTCCGGATTGTCAGGAGAGAAGGCCGTGTCCTTCTTGCGGGCCGGCACCACCGTCACCTGAGGGTGGAAGTTGCGCAAACGGCGCCGGATGAAATCGGCCACCTCTTCAGCCACGACTTGAGAGTTGGGTTGAAAGCCGGCCGGCGTCTCCAGAATGGCGACGTTGATGGGCGGAGACAAGGTCTCAAAGAGCCGGGCATGGACTTTCCGCCCACTGGGTGACGTTTCACCCGACCCGAACAGCACTACCCGCCCAGGCTTCACCCGTGCAATACCATCACCTTGCGTCCCAGGTTGCTCTGCCACTACTCCAACTCCTTTACTTCCAACAATCACAATGCCGCTACGTCCTCTATTCTGCTCGCGACTACCCAAAAACACCGTGACGTATCCTACTCAGTGACGGGGATTGTATACTCCCGCTAAGTTTACCACACAACTCTGCGCCTATCCAAAATGGTGTTGACAGGCTGGCGCGAAACTGGCTGTAGGCCGGCGCGCTGCAAACCGGAACCACATTCTCACCCCCTTGTAACCAGATTTTGACTTTCTGCTGCTAGACTACATTCGTGTTTTTGAATATAATGGATCAACGCAGAAAGGAGACTTTGCTCGGATGAATGACCGACAGATTCTGGAAGACGCATTGAAGTTTCACGGACACAAATGCTGGGCCAGCACCGCCGGCGTGCGCATCGGCCAGGCGGCGCTGGAGGCCCTGGGGGCTGATCGCAGCGGGGCCAAGTCGCTCCACGCGGTACTGGAGATCGGCGACTATCACGGCGCCATGTGCTTCGGCGACGGCGTTCAGCATACCACCGGCTGCACCTTCGGCAAGGGTAACATCGAGAAAAACCCCAAGGGGAAACTGGGTGTCACCCTGATCGATAAGGCGAACAACAAAGCCGTGCGGGTTGCTTACAAGCCGGCCCTGCAGAAACAGATCAAGGAATCGGCCTTCATGCAAAAGCGCGCCGCCGGCATTCCCCCCACGCAGATTCCCGAAGATGAGCAGTGGGAACTGGTCAACCTGATCTGGGACGCGCCGGCCGGCGACATCATGACCGTAGGGCACTTCGATTGGCAACTCATGGTCTACGCAGCCGTGGCGGTCATCGTCGGGTCCCAGGTGGGGGCTCACGTGATGCAAGCGCGCATGCGCCCCCTGCGCCTCAAGCAGATGTTCGGCGTGGTGCTGCTGGTCGTGGCCGGCAAGCTGATCATGGGACTGGTGTAGTTGTGCGGAGGAGGACCAATGGATCCATACCGTAGACAGACCGCTATTTTGAAGGCATTGGCCCATCCGGCCCGCCTGCAAATCCTGGACGCACTGCGCGCCGGCGCGCAGTGCGTGTGCCACCTGGAGGCGCTGCTCGGCCTGCGCCAGGCCTACGTCTCGCAGCAACTGGCACGATTGCGGGAGGCCGGCCTGGTCGTAGATAACAAAGAGGGCCTCAACGTGTTTTACCAGGTTAAGGACCCCCAGGTTTTCGAGACCCTCGACCGGGTGCGCGCCATGACGCGGGTAACGCTGGATGTGCCGGCCCCTGTCGTGATGGGTGATCAGGTGATCGCCGGCTGCGTGTGCCCGAATTGCCGGTCTACGACCGCGGTACTCGAGCCCACCGGGGCCATGAATGAATTCACGGCCTGATACGGAAAACACCCTAAAGGTTTCAAGAACCTTTGAGGTCTTCGAGCCTGATAGCGAGGATAAACATGCCAACCGAATCTGCGGTCATGACGGTGCTTATCCAGATCATTGATGAGGAGGAGAGGTTATGGATGAGTTACGCGACAAGCGTCTTACCATCATCGGGGTGGGGAACATTGGCCGCATCCTGCTGACACGGCTGCGGGTGGCCGGCCAGATCGTGCTGGGCACCGCTGCCCTCGCCTTGCAAACTGGCCTGAGCTTTGATAAACTCAAGGCGCTAACACCGG
The DNA here is from genome assembly GCA_046753605.1 of Anaerolineae bacterium. GTDB lineage: Bacteria > Chloroflexota > Anaerolineae > Epilineales > JAANWY01 > JBHHTZ01. The sequence goes on along the minus strand of JBHHTZ010000172.1, from coordinate 3,144 downwards.
TGAAGACCATCGACGAAACAGCGGTGTCCCGGTTGTTCCGCGATGCGGCGCGTACTGCGAAGGAAAAGATGGATCGGGCGCAAGAGAAGCTGTGAGGGCCGACATGATCGTCGAGAATGTGGCAAGCTTTATGTGATATACGTGATAAAGAGAGGACAAAGAGCGTAGAACTGTGAACGAAATGGTTACCACTCGAAGCTTTGCACCACGATGATGTCCTGGGCTTCCGCGCGGTCTAAGGCCGCAGGACGGGCCATGTGGGTCACCAGGATGGGCACGATTCGGTACTCAGGCAACTCGCCGACTGCCTGGGCCCGGCGGACAGCGTCCAGACTTCTGTCCAACTGGTCAAAGTCGTCCGTCCCCAGATGGGCCTTGACTTCCCCCACCACGAGCACCGGTGTGCCGTTCTGGGTTCCTTCGGCTAACAGATTGACTTCCCGCTCACCGACGTAGGTGCGCACAAAGCGACGGGTGATCTCGATGTTGTAGCGGTCACGCAGCAGGACGGGCAGGGCGCGGTAAGCTTCGTTTTCCAGTGCATAGCCAAACTGCCGACCCAGGCCGGCAACCTCGGAACGGGTCTGGTTTAGACCCACGGTCAGGATGCGCAACTCTTCCTCGGTGTGCTGCTGGGCCTCAGCCAGTTGCTCCAGGCGCTGTTCGGTGCGCTGCTGGGCCTCAGCCAGTTGCTCCAAGCGCTGTTCGGTGCGCTGCTGGGCCTCGGTCAGTTGCTCCAGGCGCTGTTCGGTGCGCTGCTGGGCGTCGGCCAGTTGCCCAACGCGTTGCTCGGTGCGCTGCTGGGCCTCGGCCAGGTCGCGCACAATTTCCTTTAGTTCGTTGAAGTCAGCCGTCTTGACCAGGTCGGAATATGCGCTGGTAATCACTTCAGAAAGCAGAGCCGCTTGTGACGGCGTAAATTCCCGTACCAGGTGTTTGGTTAACGCATTTCCGGTGAGCATGGTATTGCACGATGTTGATATGAAACCCGAAGAAAGCCCAACTGCCCAAGCATATCGTTGTAATTCTAGCATCAAAACGTTCGTATGGCAAACAGTCGTGACAGAGAAAAAAGGAGAGGGTAGAATCATGAGCAACCTGATCGACATTGCCTACGAGAAAGCACAGGACGTCCTTGCACAGGAGTGCAGTCCCATCGGGCTGATGGCCTCGCCGGAGGGCTATCCCCACATCTGGGCGCGGGACAGCGTGATCACGTCCCTGGGCGCACAACTGTCGCCCGGCCACGAAGCCTGCCTGCGCGTCTCACTCCAGACGCTGGCCGGCCAACAATCGGAGCTGGGGGCCATTCCCAACAACGTGAGCGTGGCAACCGGCCGGCTGGACCACACCAACGCCGGCTCCGTGGACTCCAACCTGTGGTTCATCTTGGGCCACGCCTTCGAGTATAGCGCCACGGGTGACGTCGAGTTCCTGCGCGCCCAGTGGCCGGTGCTGGAAAAGGCGCTGCTGTGGTTGCGCTACCAGGACTCCAACGGCTGTGGCCTGCTGGAAGTCCACGAAGCCGCCGACTGGGCCGATCTGCTGGCCAACCGCTTCAACGTGCTCTACGACAACGTGCTGTGGTACGCCGCGCTGCGCGCCATGGCCGAGATGACGCGGGCTCTCGGCCTGGACGGAGCGCAATACGCAGAGATGGCCAATGACGTGTGCCACAAGATTCGCATCGTTCTGTGGGTGGGACCGGAGAACACAGACGAGTGGGGACCGAACTGTCCCGGTCACACGGAGTGGAAGCATACTCTCAGCCAGGTGGACCCGGTGCTGGTGAAACGCCCCTACTTCCTGCCGTACATCGCCTTTCGCGATTTCGGCGACTACTGTGACGTGTTCGGCAACCTGCTGGCCATCCTCTTCGGCGTGGCCAACCCGGCCCAGGAGAAGCGCATCCTCACCTACCTGCACCAGGTGGGCATCGCCGAGCCTTATCCGGTGCGGGTGCTGCACCCGGTCATCTACCCCGGCGACAAAGACTGGCGCGAATACTACCGCAACAACAACCTGAACCTGCCGGAGCAGTATCACAATGGCGGCATCTGGCCATTTGTGGGTGGCTTCTACGTGGCGGCCCTGGTCAAGACTCGCCGGCTGGCGGAGGCGCGCCGGCAACTGGAGAAGCTGGCCGAGGTGAACCGGCTAGGGGTCGAGGAAGAGTGGGAGTTCAACGAGTGGTGCCACGGGCGCTCAGGTCAGCCCATGGGCTACCCGCACCAGGCATGGTCAGCCGGCATGTACATTTTCGCTTACCACTGCGTGCGTGACGAGCGCGTGCCGGCGTTCTGGGAAGGGGAGGCGGTTCATGCTTGATTCCGCTACGGTGTTCTTGCTTCCGCCCGAATGACCTTCTTGATCGCCGATCGCAGATCTTCATCATCGAAAGCGTCAGCCAAGAACCCCAGTCGATCGAGGAATCCGTTGTCTTCCAGGATGACGATGTTGCGCGCCTGTACCTCGCGCAGGAAACTATTGTATGATACGCCGGCCATCGCTGCCGCACCCCGTAGATCGACCTTGTGCTCCAAATAAGCTTGGATGGCCAGCCCGATTCTCTTAGCGCGCATCCCTACGGATCCACTGTTTCATCAAGGATTGCACCCAAGGACATAAACTGCTACAATTGAAACTGCAGTGAGTCCCGGTACGACTTGATCTTGATAAGGAATGAGGACAAAGACATGAGCGCAGGTACACCTGTGCCGGTGCAGGCATCTGTGTCTCCAGGGGTCATCCGAGTCCTGAAGCTGATCCGACACCTGGAGCCTCGGGAGCGGTCGCAACTAGGCCAGATGTTGCCGCCGGATGTGACGTCGCCTTCGCTCGTGCCCGAAGGAGCACTTGCCGAGGCGGTGGCCTACTTTCAGGAGAAGGCTTACCGGCGACCGACCTCACCCTCCCTGGACGATCCCTTCATGGCCGGGCTTACTTACCGGGAGTACTTTGCGCTGTCAGATGATGAAGCGGATGCCCTCTGGGATGAACTGGCGGCTGAGGCACCTTCGTTGGAAGAGTTACCAATGATCGAGGTCCGGCCAGATGCCGACCTACCTGCTCGACAAGAACGTCGTCCGTAGGACTATGAAAGCCAGATGAAACATAAACACGACCTGTATCCAATGTTGGACG
>JBHHTZ010000171.1:0-7446 GCA_046753605.1 Anaerolineae bacterium | reverse complement strand
GCTGCGCAATCAACTGGCCGGCAATGGCGCGTTCTACGCTCTGCTGGCCCTGGCCGGCGCCTGCAGCCTGGTGCTGGGCGTGCTGGTGGCCGGCCTGGCGCCCCTGTACGTCCACGAGATCATGAACATCTGCCGGCGGTCCTGGGCCATGTTGGAGGCGCATCTGCCGGCTGTTGGAGCTGTGATCCCGCTGCTGGGTCTGGTGCTCATGTTTGGGAGAGGCAGCGTGACACTGATCCGGCAACTGAAGGACACGCGACGCTTCCTGACGTCCCTCCCGGTCGGAGAAGACCCGCCTCCGACCAGGTTGGGGGGGCTGACGTCGGAGTTGGGGATCACCGATCACGTAGACCTGATCCCCGACATGCGGGCGTACTCGTTCTGCTATGGTCTGCTGCATCCGCGAATCTGCGTCACAACCGGGCTCCTGGATCTACTGGACGATGCCGAATTGCGAGCCTTGCTGCTGCATGAACGTCATCACCGGCGACAGCGTGACCCGCTGCGGATCCTGCTCAGCGAAGTGGCGACCGACGCCATGAGCCTGCTACCCATTGCTCGCGCATTAGCGCAGCGACATCGCGTGGCCCAGGAGGTGGCGGCAGATCAGGCGGCCATCGCCGGCAGCGACTCGGACGTGCCGCTCTCATCGGCCCTGCTCAAGCTGTTAACCGTGAGAAGCGGTCGCCTCCAGATTCCGACGGCCGTGGGCGCGTTTAGCGTGACCGAAGAGCGCATCGCCCGGCTGGTGTACGGCGAGGGTGTGTTGGGCGAGCGATTAGCCGGCGCGTGGGTGGCCACCGGTCTCATCATCGCCGGCACACTGCTGATGGGGTACGCCGGCGTGGCCGGTATGCACGCCCTAAGCGCATTTCCCGTCGAGTGCGCGAATACGGTGGCGTTGCTCCAGTAGACGCGGCCGTTTTTTTGACCTGAATTACTACGTGGCGTAGGACTTATAACAAATGTGACTGAGGAGGTTTGATCTAGTGGATGCCCCCAATATCTCCGTCGTCCTGGCGTTCATCGCCGGCCTGCTCTCGTTTCTGTCGCCGTGTGTACTGCCCCTGTCGCCGGCCTACGTCGGCTACCTGGGCGGCACCGCTCTGGTCACCGCAGAGGGCGTAGTCATCAGCGACCGGCGCGCGACACTCATTCACGCCCTGAGCTTCATCCTGGGTTTCTCGCTCGTCTTTATCGCTCTAGGAGCATCGGTGGGATTGATCGGCTACCTGCTGTACGACTTCATGCCTCTGATCCAGAAAGTGGGCGGCGTGCTGCTGGTCATCTTCGGGTTGCACTACATGGGCGTATTCAAGATCCCCTTCCTGTACCAGCAGAAGCGCATCGAGTTCCGGGCCGATCCCCGGCTGGGTTACTTCTCCTCGCTGCTGGTGGGCGTGTTCTTCGGGGCCGGCTGGACGCCGTGTATCGGGCTGACGCTGTCGGGAATCCTAATGCTGGCCGGCAATGCCGCCACGGTGGGGCGGGGAGCCTTGCTGTTGGCGGTCTACTCGGCCGGCCTGGGGGTCCCGTTCCTCTTGCTGGGCCTGGCTCTGGACCGGATGTCGGGCTGGCTGAAGCGGCTGAACCGCCGGATGAACCTGGTCTCCATCATCAGCGGGCTGTTCCTGATCGCCATGGGTATCATCGTGTACACCAACACCATCGGCAAGCTGAACGCCTGGTTCTATCGGGTCTTTGGGTTTAACACCATTCTGTGAGGGCTAACATGCCTGGATGGATTCAATTTCACGTCGTCTCTGACGAAGAAGAGGAGCCGGAAGCTGAGCAGGCGCGACCGGAGTCAGACGCTACTCTGGAGATATACGACGAGTTCTGGGCGGGACCAGGCCTTAGGGCAAACACGACCGAGGAGGACGTGGAGGGTTCCACCGAAGAATTGGACGAACGCCATGGCGGCGAGATCAGGCCGGTCTCCCTCGAAGGGCTGCATCCTGAGGATCCTCCCGAGACCCCTCCTGATGGTTCGACAGGCTCACCACGGCGGCTTGTCGAAGGGCCTATCGAGGGGATAGACGAAGGGCCAGTAGAAGAGACGATCGTCGTCTCGGGTCGGCATATCATCCTGGCGACCGCGGCTGGCCTGCTGATGCTGGTGCTGGCCGGCGCCATCTGGTTCTATGGACACGGGCGCACGCAGGCCGCCACCGCGCCCGTCGCCCGGCTTTCCGATATAGCCGTAGCTCAAGACTCGAATAGCTCGACTTCGGCCTCACAGCCATCATCAGGCCTGACAGCAGCCGAAGTCACCCGCCTGAAGGGCGGCCAGCCATCGTCCGAAACCGCTCGCCGGCTGACGTCGGATAAGCCGGTGGCTATTGTCAACAGTGAGCCCATCACCGAGAGTCAGTTGGAGCGAGAAGTCGGCATCGGCCGCGTGCTCTATCCTCTGCTCCAGGGCGTCCCGGTGGGCGATGACCCGCAGACACTGGAGCGCATGCGCACCGACCTGCTCAGCAGCCTGATCGACGAACGACTGCTGGTCCAGGCGGCCGGAGACGCCGGCCTGACCCTCGAGGATACCGCGTTGGACACCCGGTTAGCCGGCCTCCTGTCTCGCATGGGCTTGGCCGAGGCGGACCTGGCAGACATGCTGGCTTCCGTCGGCGTGACCATGGATGACCTGCGCGCGTCGCTCCGCTCCACCATGCTGGCCGAGAAGTTCGTGGCCGACAGCCCGGCCCCAGCCGGCGTGTCGGGCAAGTCGGCCTACGAGCGGTGGGCCAGGGCCTTACAGCAAGAGGCGAATATCGAGATCGTCATGGAGGAGGCCAAAGGCCGGACGGTGAAACTCAATCAGCCGGCGCCGGGCTTCACCCTGCGTACGCCCGACGACGACACCATCAGCCTGAGCGACTTCGCCGGCCAGCCGGTGCTGATCAACTTCTGGGCCACCTGGTGCCCGCCCTGTCGCTACGAGATGCCGTTCCTGCAGGCGGCGTATGATAAGTACAAAGATCAGAGCTTTGTGGTGCTGGCCGTCGATATTCAGGAAACGGCGGAGGTGGTGAAACCGTTCTTGCAGGAATTAGGGCTGACCTTCCCGGTCGCCATGGATCGCAGTGGGGCAGTCTCATCCGCCTACCGCATTCAGGCGATTCCCACCAGCATATTCGTGGATCGCCAGGGCGTGGTGGTTGACATCCACCGGGGTGCGCTGACACCGGAAGTGCTACAAGGTTATCTGGACAAGCTCATCACACCTTGAGCACAGAGATATTCCTCCTTCTTGCACACGCCTGCCGTCTCGAGGCTGACTGGGGCGGAAGCCTCGGGGCGGCAGGCGACCTTGATGATGGGCGAACGATCCGTTCCCCTGGGTGGTGGCTGTTCCTCGGTGCCTGCACCGGCACAGGTGTCGCGTGGTCCCTCCCAGTGCCACTTGGGACAGCCGCCACCCAGGGTAGCGGCTAACGTAGAACTCTGGTTGTGGAGGCAAATGAATTGGCAACGCGCAATACGCAATACGCAGCACGCAGTTCTCATAGTCGGCGATGGGTGTGGCCGGCAATGTTCGTTGTCGCGCTCCTGATCCTTTTTGCTGGCGGCTTCATGATTTCAAACAGCGGACTTCTGAACCGTTGGATAAAGCGGGATGCGACAGCCATCGGTGGGGAGTCCATCCCTCCGACACGTCGCCAGGCCCTGAACACGGCCGGCGTCGCGCCGGGTGACAGTAGTCATGGCCAATCCGCAGGCGACACCACAACAGCAGTGGTCGCCGTGGTGAATGACCAGGTGATCACCCAGGCTGACGTCGATTTGGCTATCGCCGTGGGACGCGTCTTCTACCGCGCATCCAATGGGCAGCCTCCGGGCAAAGTCGATGAGGCCGGCGTGGTACGCCAACTGGCTGACGATGCGCTGGTTCAGCAGGCGGCCACGGCCGCCGGCACAAGCGTTAGCGAGCGAGAGATCACCGGCTTCATCAAGCAACTGAAAGCCGGCGAAGGCGTAGAGGATAAGGCCCTCGCGGCCGCGCTGGAAGCTGAAGCGATCAGCATGGACGCGTTACGCGCGGAGATTCGTCGGGTGGCGATCAATAACAAGTTTGTACAACAGCAGGTGGCGGCCGGCGTGCCGGCCGACCAGGCCAACACGGCCCTCGCCAACTGGCTGGACCAGCAACGGCCTCAAGCGGACATCCACATGGAGCAAATTGGAGCGGCTGAGCCGGTAGCCAGCCTCGGCGAACCTGTTGTGGGTTCCCTGGCCCCCCAATTCACCCTCAGCGACACTTCGACCATGCTCAGTGCAGGCCTGGAAGGCAATGAGGTTGCGCTGAGCAGCCTCGAGGGTCAGGCCGTGCTACTCTACTTCTGGACCACCTGGTGCCCGCCGTGTCGGGCGGAAATGCCGGCCATAGAAGCCACCTACCAGAAATACCAGGACCAGGGCTTTCGGGTCCTGGCCGTGGACGCCGAGGAGCTGCCGGCGCCGGTTCAGAACTTCATCCAGGAATTCGGGCTGACCTTCCAGCCATTGTTGGACCAGACCGGCGCTGTGGCTAAGCGCTACCGCGTACGCGGCTTGCCTGTGAGCTATTTTGTGAACAGGCAGGGAGCGATTACCGCCGTCCAGGTGGGGGCGATAAACCCTCAAGACATCGACCAGTTCGTGACGGAGGCCATGGCCAGCACGGAAGAACCCCGGCAGCAGGGCGCGGCGTCAGATCACGATGACGATCACGAACTAAGTGAAGTGCACTGGCATGCCCGTCTACGAATCATCGTCAACGGGCGCGAGGAGCAACTGTTTAATCTTGAGGAGAAGAAGTTTATCGACATCCATCGCCCGAACCTCACATTGGGCGAGGCGCTGGCGACTCACGAGATCAGCTACGCCGAGGATTGCATTCTGGAGACCTGTCAGGAGGAACAGAGAAGTGGTACGCTGACAGTGCGAATCAACGGGAAAGAAACGACCGATTTCGCCGGCCATGTTTTGCAGGACGGCGACGAGATCGTAATGGAGCTTCAATAGCCCGCGCGTCAGGAAACTCGGCGATGCCCTTAAGGTGGGAAACGCTTAGACCGGCTGTTGTCATCACGACCGTGATCGGCTTGGTCGGCTTGCTGTTCTATCCAACGCTGCGCTGGCTGGTGATGTCGTGGCTGGGAAACCCCTACTATTCCCACGGTTTCCTGATCCCGCTGGTGGCTGCGTTCTTCACCTGGCACCGGCGCCATGTGTTCCGCCAACGCCGGCCATCTAACCTGGGCTTCCTGGTGATTCTGATCGGCATCGGTCTACATCTGCTGGCGTTGCCGTGGCGAATGCACGTGGTATCGGCCCTGGCCCTGATTGTCATCGCCTTTGGACTGGTGCTGACTTTTTTCGGTCGGCCAGCGGCCCGCGCGCTGAGCTTCCCCCTGGCTTTCTCAGGCACGGCGATTCCGCTGCCGTGGGTGGAGCGCTTCAGCCCGTCGCTGGAGGCCTTTGTGGCTCGCTACGCTACACTGGGTGTGCGCACCATCGGTGTGGCGGCCAGCAACGTCGGCTCGCAGGTGCAGATCGCATCCCAATCGTTCAAGGTGGGCGCCCCGTGCAGCGGGCTCCGCTCTATCGTAGTGCTGCTAACGCTGACGGTGCTGTTCATCTACATTACGCGAGGCCCGTGGTGGGGAAAGTTGATGCTGTTGGTGGCCGCTCTGCCCATCGCTCTGGCTGCCAACTTGCTGCGAGTGTCCAGCCTGTTCTGGGTCGCCGACACATTCGGCGCCGACGCCGGCTTGCGTTACTATCACACCTTCTCCAGCCCGGTGTTGTTCCTTGCGGCCTTTGGGTTGTTGATAGCCAGCGGCCGAGTTCTGCAATGTGCTGAACTTCGATCGGATTTGTATGAGTAGTGAGTGTGTTGAAGGAGAGTATCGTATGAGTCAAAGTCTTAGCAAACGGGAACGGAAGAAGCGACTGAAAGAACTGCGGCAGCAGGAACGACAGCAACAGGCGAGAGCAGCCAACTTGAGGAAGTTCGGCAGTATTCTCGCTCTGTTGCTGGTTATTGCCGGCCTGGGGTATGGCGGTTATCGGTGGGTGTCCGGGGCCAGGTACTACCCCCCCACTGACTTTGCCGGCCACGCCGAAGATCTCCCCTCCGCCCACATCTTGACTGAACCGATGTCCCTGCCGGTCCAGAAACATATGCTGGAGCACGCCGATGGCGGTGGACGCCCAGGCGTAATCATCAACTACAACTGCGATGATTTCCCCTGCGAGTCCGATGCAGTGGACCAGCTCACAGAGATCGCTCAGGAGTATCCGAGCCACGTATACCTGGCCCCGTTTCCTGACATGGATGCCAAGATCGCGCTGACTCACGTGGGGAAACTTGAAACGCTGGACGGGGTTGATGAAGCGCGAATCCGGGCGTTCATTGAGAATAGCCCCAAGTAACCTTATCTCGGTGAAGGCACCGCTGTCAGTCATGAGGTGTTAACAGTGAAGTTGCGTGATCTTGTTGCGAACCTTCTGGTTGCCCTGGGGTTGGTGCTGCTCGGTACGGCCATTTTGAACCTGGCCCAGCAGTACCGGGCATCGGCGACCCTGGCCGGCCAGGAAACCGAAGACGGTGTACTGCTGGCCGTCACATCAGGACATCGGGCAGGGCCACCACTCGCCACGTCACGGACTGTTCAGGACGTTTCACCGTACAACTGGCCGGCGGAGGGTCCCTCACCAGAGGTAGGACCCAGCATCGATCACCGGACCGAAGAGGAGCCTGGAGGCGAGTCCCAGGCACCGCCACCGGTGACAGAAGCACCGTACCTGCCCAGCTTTGAGGACGATGCAGTCACGCAGGCGCGTACCGAGGTGGCGCCGGCCGTCGAGGCTTCGTCCCGAGAGCCTGTCCTGAGGCCTGGTCCGGACCAGGCCTCGTCGACGGACTCAGCCCGAGGGCTGCCGGAACCTGATCCAGCAATGCCCGACCGCATTGTGGCGCCGGCCATCGACCTGGAGGCTGAAGTCGTGCCCATGGGCTGGACCGTGGTCCAGCGAAACGGCCAGACTGCGAGCGAGTGGGTGATCCCTGAGTATGCTGCCGGCTGGCACGTTAACTCGGCTCTCCCAAGAACCGGCGGTAACACGGTGCTCTCCGGGCACAACAATGTCAAGGGCGAGGTCTTCCGCTACCTTTCGGACTTCGAACTGGGCGATGACATCACATTGTACGCCGGAGATCGGACATTCTCGTACGTCGTCGAGGAGAAGTACATCGTACGCGAGAAGGGTATGCCAGACGAGGTTCGACGGCGCAATGCGCAGTGGATGATGCCCACCGAGGACGAGCGGCTGACCCTGATCTCTTGCTGGCCGTACTGGACCAACACACACCGGATCATTATCGTTGCACGTCCGGTCCAGAGCCTTGAATTCCAGGCCAGTCATCCGCCCACTCCCGAATATCGGTAATGAGAGTAT
>JBHHTZ010000170.1:0-7488 GCA_046753605.1 Anaerolineae bacterium | reverse complement strand
GTCGTAGTCGTAGTAGCCGTAGCAACTGTTCGGCCAGGCGCCACCGGGGACTTCCACAATCTCGTCTACCAGGAAGCCGGCGATGGTCGTAAGTTCCGGTTGCTGTTCCAGCAAGCTGGGTTCCACAAGCTGCTCGCAGGTGACGATCACGCGGCGGGCGGCCGTGGCCATCAACACATCCTCGAAGCGTGAGCCGAAGATGCGCGCATCGCCGTCCGCCGTGGCCTCTTGCACGTGGATGATGGCGACATCTGGCTGCAAGCGAGGAATGGCGACAACGGGCTGTTGGGAGTAGGGGTCAACGACCGTCAGGAAGGCGCGGGCCGGCAGAACGTCGGAGCCGATCATGCCGCCGATGGGCATGAAGGGGACACCCTGGATTGCCGCGCGCAGGCCGACGATGACCGAGTAGCAAGCATGTTCCTTGACTTCGACAGCGCCGGACTCCACAGCCTTGCGGTAGCGGGGCGCCAGGCCGAACACATTCTCGAAGCCGACGAAGCCGGCCGACACCGCCGCGACACAGCCAGCGCCGCACAGCACGTCCACGTCGTATGCGCCGGCCGTCTTCACTAACTCCAGGTCTCGCTTGCCCTGCCGGATGAGCTCGTGGACGGCCGCGCCGGGCGCACGATGCAGGGTGTTGCCGCTAAGGGCTACGATGGAGCCATCTGGTATTGCTGCAATCGCTTCTTGCAGCGTCGTGACCTTGTCAGTGCTCACGGTTCTTGACCTCCACGGCTAGTTCGACCCAAGTTCCGGCGGGGTCTTCAGATTTGGCAACAGAGGCGGTCTTGATCTTTGTGGTAGGGGATCAACACCCAATATTATAGGTAACAACCGGTCGGCTTGTCAAGCTCGCCAAAGGTGCAACTACCAGTTGCGGCGATAGATATACACCGCCAGCAGCAGACCCAGCAGCAGGGTCGCGCCGGCGCCCGCCGCCTCTGTGTACGGCACGCCCAGCGTGGAGAGTGCTCCATCTGCGGTATCCCTGAGAAGAGCCAGCACCATCAGTGGCAATGGGATGGCAACCAGGGCTGCCACCAGCCGAAGCAGCCGGCCGTTTTGGCTGGAGACCACTGACATGTGTGTTCGGAACGCGCCGCGAACTGACTCTTCCAGCATTTCGGTCGTCTCCACCATCTGTGCGAATCGGTCTGCTAGCTCCCGAAAGTACAGCCGATTCTGAGCGTCGATGGGTTGTAGCCCGTCCGCGGCCAGGCGCCCCATGATGGTCTGCTGCGGCGCCAGGATGCGTCGGATTTTCAGGGCGTCGTGGCGAAGCTCGTGCATACGGTGCAACGTCTTGCCAGTTGGCGCGGTCAAGACCTCCACCTCAACACCAGCGACAGCCGCCGAGAGGTAGTCCACCGTTGGTTGATAGCCCAACTTGACAGATCGGAGGATCTCATACGTCAGGATGTCTGCGCCAAGAGGCATCAGGGATTCGTCTTTCATGGCGCGCTCCACAACCCGGTCGATGGCCGGCAGCGGCAGTAGATGGTGGGTGACGACGAAGTTAGGACCGAGAAAAACGTCCAACTCCACCGTGTTGACGTCTTCCACCGGCGTGCTCTGGTCGTCTGCGTAGGTGACGAAGAAGATGTAATCGCCGTAGTCATCCAGCTTTGGGCGGCGAACACCCTGCAGGCAATCGCTGATTGCCACCGGATGGAATCCGAAGACACGCGTAAGTATCTGCTTGGCGCTTTCCGGGCTGGCTGCTAGCATGTCAACCCAGAGGACGCCGCCGGCATCCGCCAGGGCAGCGCGCATCTGTTCGCGGGTCAGGTCTGTGGCGGGGACTTCCGCCCCGTGGTAGTAGAATGAACGTATCATGGTTTGGTTGCACTCTCCCAAGGCAGGCTGTCATTAGCTTCTGCAATTGCTCTTCCAAATCCCGAAGGTGTGGGGGTTGGTTTGGCGGGCTTTGTGATCACCGGCGGCAGTGTCGGTGTTGCGGTGGGTGGTACAGGTGTGTCTGTCGGCGGAACCGGTGTCTCGGTTGGCGGGAGTGGCGTCGGGCTGGGCGGCGCCGGCGTCGGGCTGGGCGGCACCGGTGTCGGGCTGGGTGGCTTCCGTGTCGGTGGTACGGGCGTGGGGGTGGCTGTTAATGTGGGTGTCGGCGTGGCCGACGGCGTTTCCGTCGGTGTCTGCGTTGGCGTAAACGTTGGCGTTGGAGTAGATGTGGGTGTCGGTGTGGCCGTTTCCGTCGGCGTGGGCGTGGCTGTTGGTCGGCGTGGCGGAGCTGGCTTTCCCGTAGCGGTCGCTGTCCGGGTCGCACCGGGCGTGGGGGTCTCGGTGGCCCGTGCCGGAGCCACAATCGCTGCGCCCGTCGTGGCCGTCCTCGAAGGTTCCGGCGTTGGGGTTGCAGTGGTGGCGAAGGGGGATGGTTGCAGCGGTATCGCCGGTGCGGTCGGCGAGATCACCAGAAGCTCGCCGGCCGAAACGGTCACACTTTGGCCGCCGGCTGCGACCGTCACCGCGCCGGCGTGGACTTGCACTGTTGTGGTGCCATCCTGCTCCACCGTCAAGTCGTATTCCGTGTCTCGTCCCTCGATCCGAACGATGGGCGTGGCGACCGTGAAGCCACCGCCCGGACGGCCCGGCGAGATTCGGTAGTGTCCCACTCCCCGCAAATGGTCGAGCAACACGACCTGCGGCCCAACGCCGGTCAGGGTGTGCAAGGCTCCGACTCGGAGCAGGCTATCACGACCCAGTGCCAGACTGCTGTGGTCAGGGAATACCAGTTCAGCAGCGCCGGTTCGGCTCGTCCGCAGGGCCATGCCGGCGCCGACCTCCACCGTGCTGCCGACCGGCTCCCAGTCTGAATCAGCCGTTCTCTGGATCTCGACCTGGCTGGCTGTGGCTGTCAGTAAAGCGGTGCGTGCAGTTGGAATCCGACGCCACACGAAGGCCCCGCCAAAAATGATGGCCAGAAGTGCGACGAGTGTGGCCGCACCCACAATCGTCCGCGTTTCCATTAGGAACGCAGCCAGACGATCCCCGCGCGGTACGGCTTCCACCTCGTGGTGAACGAAGAGCTGCTTCGCCCGGTGCAGGACCCACGACGGCGGAGAGGGAGGTATGTCTGGTCGGGTGACACTCAGGATGCGTTCCAGGCGCTCCAGACTCTCCTGGCATTGTGGACAGCCATCCGCCAAGTGCATGGTGATCTGCCGGCTGGTGACGGGGTCGAGCATGCCCAGTGCGAAGTCGACAAGCTGATCGTATGTGACCGCGTGGTACGTCACGGGCGGATGACTACTCAAAGTTCCACGTCTCCAGAATCTCGGTCAGCGCCTCGAAGCACAGCGCCTGCTCCGCACTCACACGACCTTCGGGGATATTCAGCCGGCGCGCCAGCTCGGACGGAGAGGGAGGACTTTCAGTGTAGAGGACCGCTTCCAGCAACCGCCGGCATCGTTCCGGCAACTGTTCCGTCGCCTCGCGCACAATCTGCTGTCGCTGCCACCGCTGTACGGTCTCGTCACTCACGGACAGTTCGCCGATGGTAGACAGAGCATCGACGTGCGGGCTGAATGCCACGCCGGCTCGCAGCCGTCGGGACTCGCTGATGGTCGTTTGCAGAAGCCAGGCGACCAGGGTGTCCGTGTCACGAATGCCGCCCAGTTCTTGGAGCAGGCGGCTGAAGACGGCGTGGAAAACATTCGCGCTGCTGTCCGGCGAAAGACCAACCCGCAGTGGCATGGCATAGACCATACGAGAATATCGATCTACGAGAGCCGCCCAGGCTTGTGCGTTGCCACTTCGGGCTCCACGAAGCAGTTCGGCGTCGGGGCGTCGGCGTTCAACCATTGCGTAATTCGCAGTTCAGGAATGGCAGTTCAAGATCATGCATCATGATTGAGGTGGCGGCGTGTGCAACTCCGCCGGCTTTGATAAGTCTGCCCAATTATAGTCTTTGGTTGGGCGTATGGCAAGGATAGGATTCCCGTTACTACTCAGCCGCTCCCGCTCAGCCGCTCCCGCCGGATCGCCAGATCCGGCGGGAGCGGCTGAGTAGTAACGATCTGACAATCCAGGCCGAGCGGGCTGAGCAGTAGCGGATGTCGATTGCGTTGCCGTCTTCCTCGCCCGAACTTGATTGCCTGCACTCTGTATAGTACAATTGGGCTGGCTCCTATTGTCTGGAACTGCGACTGGCCAGAGGAGGCTTTGTGCGTGAAGACGGCGGCTGATGTAATGACACGGGATGTTGTATCCATCCACGCCGAGGCGACGGTGGCGGAGGCGATGCAACTCATGTACGATAAACGGGTGTCGAGCCTGCTGGTTGAGCCGCGAAGTGACTTGGACACGCATGGCTTTGTGAGCCGGCGAGACATCGTGGAGAAGGTCGTTGCCCGGGGCCGGCAACCGGAAGACTGTCGCGTGATGGATATCATGAGTAAGCCGCTCGTCACCGTGCCGCCGGATTGCGCTCTGCGAGATTGTGCGATTCTGATGAGCAACACCAGCATCCGGCGGGTGCTGGTGTTCGACGGTCGCAAGATTGTCGGCATCGTGAGCAACACCGACATCCTCCGAGCAGCAGCGGACGGGGAATTGGCAGATACCCTCCGAGAATAGAAGGCGTTTTCGTCCTTTCCCGGCAGACTGTGGAGATTGCCACGTCAGATCGCCTGAGGTGCGGCGCGAGCACATTCCGGCGCCGCGCGACGCGCCCGGCCGGAGGAGGGCTAGATACACATTGTCAGACAAGCGTTCAGAAAGGAGAACATGAATGGCTACTCGAATCGGCATTAACGGCTTTGGGCGAATCGGGAGGCAGGTTTTCAAGGCGATGTACGAGGAGTACGCCGGCGAGCTTGAAGTCGTGGCGGTGAACGACATCACCGACACCCACACACTGGCTCATCTGCTGAAATATGATTCCAACTACGGTCGCTTCCCGGGGAATGTCGCTCTGGAGGAGGGGCGCCTGGTTGTGGATGACACCACCATCCGCACACTGGAGGAGCGTGATCCGGCCAATCTGCCATGGGGCGATTTAGGGGTCGATATTGTCATCGAATCGACGGGGATCTTCCGTGATCGGGAGAGGGCATCAGCCCATTTGAAGGCCGGCGCGAAGAAGGTGATCATCAGCGCGCCGGCCAAAGGCCCGGATGCGACAATCGTTCTGGGTGTGAATGAGGAGAAGTACGATCCGGGCTCACACCACATCGTATCCAATGCCTCGTGTACCACCAACTGTCTGGCGCCGGTCGCCAAAGTCGTGAATGACGCCTTCCGCATTCGGCACGGCCTGATGACGACCGTGCACGCCTATACAAACGACCAGCGAATCCTGGATTTGCCACACAAGGACCTCCGTCGGGCGCGCGCTGCGGCGATGAACATCATTCCCACGACCACGGGCGCTGCCAAGGCTGTCGCGTTGGTCATTCCCGAACTGAAAGGCAAGTTCGATGGCTTTGCGCTGCGTGTTCCCACCCCGACCGTGTCCCTGGTCGATTTCACCGCTGCCGTCGAGCAGGGGGTCTCGGCCGAGGACGTCAACGACGCGTTTCGGGGAGCCGCTTCGTCAGACACCTGGTTGGGACACGTCCTGGCCGTCACAGGCGAACCGCTGGTTTCCATGGACTTGAAGGGCGATCCACACTCCTCCATCGTGGATGGCCTGTCCACGATGGTGATGAAAGGCAACATGGTAAAGGTTATTTCCTGGTACGACAACGAATGGGGCTACTCGGTGCGTGTGGCTGACCTGGCGGCCTTCATGGCACAGTCGTTGTAATCGACTCGCGCGCTGCAAGACCTCCGAGGTTGTACTCGTATCGCCCCATTTGTGGAGGAGGTTGGATGGCAAAGAAAACTGTTCGTGACATCGACGTCGATCGGAAACGCGTGCTCGTGCGCGTTGACTTCAACGTCCCGCTGGAGGCCGGCGCCGTGGCAGACGATACCCGCATCCGCGCTGCTCTCCCGACGATTCGCTATCTGCTCGATCACAACGCTGCGCTGATTCTGATGTCCCATCTGGGCCGGCCCAAGGGCGAAGTTAAGGCTGAGCTCAAGATGGACCCCATAGCCGAAGTGCTGTCTGCCCGCTTAGGGCAACCTGTCAAGAAACTGGATCAGACGGTAGGTCCCGCCGTGGAGGCGGCCGTGCACGGGATGGCTTCCGGCGATGTCATTCTGCTGGAGAATACCCGCTTCAACCCGGGCGAGAAGAAGAATGACCCTGAGTTTGCCCGACAGTTGGCTGCACTGGCCGACGTGTTTGTGAACGACGCTTTTGGGTCTGCCCATCGCGCCCATGCTTCCACGGTTGGGGTGGCAGCGTATCTGCCCACGGTGGCCGGCTTCCTGGTGGAGCGCGAACTGGAGATGCTGGGCAACACGTTGAGCAACCCCAAGGAACCGTTCGCCGCCGTCCTGGGGGGAGCCAAGATTTCGGACAAAATTGGCGTGCTGCGGAGGCTGCTGGACAAGGCAGAATACGTCCTGATCGGTGGTGGCATGGCCAATACCTTCTTGAAGGCGCAGGGAATCGATGTGCAGGAATCGCTGGTCGAGGACAAAGCGCTGGGCATTGCGAAGGAGATTCTGGAGCGTGAGGCCCGCCGGCGCCTGAAGCGGGAGGAGAAAGAACCGCAAATCTTCCTACCGGTGGATGTCGTTGTCGCCGATCGGTTCGCGGCCGACGCCGAGGCGCAGTTGGCGCCGGTGGATCAGGTGCCGGCGGGATGGCGGATCATGGACATCGGTCCCGAAACGTGCCAGCAGTTCCGAGCGCCTCTCCGGCGGTCCAAGACGATCTTCTGGAACGGGCCGATGGGGGTTTTCGAGTTTGACCGCTTTGCGCGGGGGACGCGCGTGATGGCGGAGATTCTGGCCGGCCTGCCGGCGGTCACAGTGGTTGGTGGCGGTGATTCCGCCGCGGCCGTCGCCGAGATGGGCCTGACCAGGAAAATGACCCACGTGTCAACGGGTGGTGGCGCCTCGTTGGAGTTTGTGGAGGGGAGGGATCTGCCGGGAGTGGCAGTGATCAGTGATCAGTGAACAGTGGATAGTGGTCAGTGATCAGTATCCAGGGTCCGATTACTAACCACTGATCACTAACCACTGACCACTGCTTACTGGGCGAGATGCGGCGTCAGTTGGGACATGAGCCGTTCCTTCGACATCGCCCCTATCACCCGTTTTGCCTCCTGACCGTTCTTAAAGAGAATCAGGGTTGGGATGCTCTGAACGCCGTAGCGCATCGCGATACCCGGGTTTTCGTCCACATCCACTTTCGCGATTGTCAGATCGCCTTCGTATTCTGAGGCGATATCCTCGAGAATTGGTGCAATCATCTTGCAGGGTCCGCACCACTCAGCCCAGAAGTCTGTGAGTACGGGCTTGTCGGATTGCAGTACTTCGGAATCAAAACTTGCATCTGTAACGTGGATTGGCGTGGCATCGATAGCCATGTCGGTAACCTTCCTCCTGGATATTCTATCCGCAAAACCG
>JBHHTZ010000169.1:0-7521 GCA_046753605.1 Anaerolineae bacterium | reverse complement strand
CACCTCGGTGTGGTGTTGCGCGGATGAGTGGCTTGACGTGCCAGATTAAGCGTGGTAGACTATGCTTAGTCTAACTGTACTTAGACTAAGCATGGCGGTGTGGGGCGCTGGAGGGTGGGCTGAAGCTCCCTGCCCTGTTGGTGGATAGTGGATATTGGGTACTGGATATTGGATGGTGGCCGGCGCGCGATGAGAGGTTCGCGGCGGCTGCCGAACGTCGCTCACTCGACTCCGCTGTCTGAGGTCTGGATTGTCGAAGGGGCGAATTCATTCGTCGCTCAGGTGGCTGGCTGCAAACCGCCCCAACAGATTTTGGTCACACTCAAACGAGTTCAATGAGTTGCTTGCTGGGTGCTACCGCCCCCTACCCTACTGCGCCTCTGTCTGTTGTAAACAATAACGTTATGTCAAGAGATTGAATAGAACAAAGGCGATGATCTGGCCATTGTCTGCCACCATCTCCTCCAGCAAGGCCCGCCCCAGCCCGAAGATAGAGATGTTGACTCGGACGAGCAAATTGATTACAATTGGTACGCACCTGGCAGCACATACGGACTCCCCTTCCAGCGATTGAGTTGGATTGGTGAAGAAGGGACAGCCACATGGATGTTCGTGTTCGTCTCAGCGCAGACCTGATACAACACGTCGGCAAAACGCATCTCACCATGCGGTTATCCGATGGCGCCACCGTAGCTGATCTGATGTCACGTCTCCGCAACCAGTACCCGTCCCTCACAGATAGGCTGGAGATGGCCGTCCCATTTGTTGCCGGCCGGCATGCCTCGCAGACAGAGCCACTTGCAGACGGCCAGGAAGTCGCGTTCTTGCTGCCAATCGCCGGCGGCGGGCGCTAAGGAATCGGGAAAGTCATATCCCAAAAGGAGGGCAAACGATGGCAGTCAAACTTGAAGAGATAGAAGCCAGGATCATCTCCGAAACCAAAGGGCACGAAACCGTCTACGTTGACACCTTCGGCAACGGCATTCTCGACCCCAGCCGGCCGATGTTGGGACCCGTTCGCGACGGCGGCCACATCATCGCCAACACCGCGCCCGGCTGCTGGGGACCCATGATCACGCCGGCCATCCGTGGGGGACACGAGGTCACGCAGCCGGTCGCGGTCGCTGGCGCAGAGGCGGGGGACGCCATCGCTATCCGGATCAAGGACGTCACCGTCACCTCGGTGGCTACCGCCTCCGGCAACGACCAATGGATGGAAGGCCGCTTCGTGGGCGATCCCTACGTCGCCGGCAAATGTCCCGACTGCGGAACGTTGTATCCGGAAACCCGCATCGAAGGGATCGGGCCAGAGGCAATCCGGTGCGCCAATTGCGGCGCCGATGTGACGCCCTTCACCTTCACGAACGGTTATGCCATCCTCTTCGATGACAACCGGTCCGTTGGCGTCACCCTGAACCAAGAGTCAGCCGAGAGGATCGCCAAAGAGGCGAGGTGGTACGCCGCCTTGCCCGAAAAGTCGATCCAGAACCCCATTCTCACCTTTGCGCCACACGATCTGGTCGGCCTGGTGGCACGGCTGCGACCGTTCATGGGGCAGCTCGGCACCACGCCGGCCATCCCCATGCCCGACTCCCACAATGCCGGCGACTTCGGCTCCTTCCTGGTCGGCGCACCGCACGAATATGCCCTGACAGCCGAGGAGCTGGAGCGTCGCACCGACGGTCACATGGACATCGACGCGGTGCGGGCCGGCGCTATCCTGATCTGTCCGGTCAAGGCCCCCGGCGGGGGCGTCTACCTGGGCGACATGCACGCGCTGCAAGGCGACGGCGAGATCGCCGGCCACACCTGCGACGTCTCAGGCACGGTGACATTGCAAGTCCATCTGCTCAAGGGCCTCGGCATCGACGGACCGCTTCTGTTCCCTGTCCTCGAAGACCTGCCCTTCCTGGCCCGACCGCTGACGCAGGAAGAGAAAGCGCGGGCAGAGGAGATGGCCGGCATGTGGGGTGTCGAGGCCATCGAGGAGTCGGTCCCGATCTCGGTCATCGGCACCGGGCCGGACCTGAACGCCGCCACCGACAACGGGCTGGAGCGCGCAGCCAGGCTGCTCGATGTGACGGCGCCAGAGGTGAAGAACCGGGCGACCATCACCGGCGCCATCGAGATCGGCCGGCACCCCGGCGTGGTGCAGGTCACGTTCCGCGCGCCGGCGGACAAGCTGGAAGAGCTGGGCCTGCTGAGCTTCGCCCGCGATCAGTACGGCGTGGGCTAGGCATCCGTCACTCAATCTGAACCATAAGCAGGGGGTGGGCAGGTAAGTGTCCACCCCCTGTTCTATTACAGTAATCGTTCAGCGAAGCTGTGCCTCAAACCGACGAGAGATCAGGCATACCCACGGACGGAAAAAGCCTGCCCTGAGCCTGTCGAAGGGAACACGGACAAGACAGGAAAAAAGACAAATGCTGGAGGAGGCGATGATGAGTGCTCTATACGGCGGGATTGAGGCCGGCGGCACCAAGTTTGTGTGCGCTGTCGGCGCCGGGCCGGACGATGTGCGGGCGGACGTGCGGTTTCCCACCACGACGCCGGCGGAGACCATCGGCCGGGCGATTGAGTTTTTCCGCGCGCAGCCGGTAACCCTGGCCGCCATCGGCATTGGCTCTTTTGGGCCGCTGGACCCTGACCCGACTTCGCCCACTTTCGGTTCCATCAGATCTACGCCCAAGCCAGGCTGGTCGCACGTTGACTTTGTCGGCATGATCCGGCCGGCTCTGGATGTGCCGGCCGGCTTCGACACGGATGTAAATGTGGCCGCCCTGGGCGAACATCGCTGGGGAGCGGCTCAGGGGCTGGACAGCTTCATCTACCTGACGATTGGCACGGGGATTGGCGGCGGCGGGATGATGAATGGCCGGCTCATGCACGGCCTGATTCACCCGGAAATGGGCCACATTCGCATCCCCCACGACCGCGAGGCCGACCCCTTCGCCGGCTGTTGCCCGTATCACGGGGATTGCCTGGAGGGGCTGGCCGCCGGCCCGGCTCTGGCGCAACGGTGGGGGCAGCCGGCGGAGACGCTGCCGGCCGACCACCCGGCGTGGGAGTTGGAGGCTCACTACCTGGCGCTGGCGTTGGCTAACTTCATCTGCACCCTTTCTCCCCAGCGCGTCGTGATGGGCGGCGGTGTGATGGAACAGCCTCAACTCTTCCCGCTGGTGCGGCGCAAGGTGCAGGACCTGCTCAACGGCTATGTCCAGGCTCCCGACATCTTGAAAGAGATCGATGGCTATATCGTGCCGGCTGGACTGGGGAAGCGCGCCGGCGTATTGGGGGCCATCGCCCTGGCTCGCAAGGTAGTTGAGGAGGAGCCACACCCTCTCAGAGCGGGGACCTAGCCCATAGGCGTCAACTTAAGCGCGCTAGCGACCGCCGGTCGAGTAGCCGAAGCGGCGTCCTGATGGTTCGACAGGCTCACCACGGCGGCTCGTCGAAGGGGCGTATCGAGACCAGGGGAGCGGGTTCCCAACAAGCCGCTTGGTCTCGATACGCGGCTAAAGCCGCTACTCGACCGGCGCTCCCGCCTCAGGTTGACGCGTATTGGGACAAGCCCCCTGGCAGCCGCGCAGGCCGAGGGCATCGGCAAGTCTATCTTGATGGCCCTGGTTTTTCAGTGTCCGCCAGCACAAGGGGCATCAAGGTGCGCCATCCCGCCTGGGCGAGTGCCTCCACAACTGCGACGTTGTCGGCCGCGTCAGCGTCGAGATCGGCGCCGGCGATTGTTGCGCCACTTCTCACAGGAAGCCCATCCTGCAAGCTGGATAGCACAGTGGTCGTGAGAATGATAGTGCTGCCTGCGCCGGCGTCCACTTCCCCCAAATCCCAGATCACCCGCCCGGCCGCATCGAAGTTTCGCGGAGCGCCGCTGCTGTCCGAATCGTACGTCAGGCCGTAGGACAGCGTGTCGGTGAGGATGACGCCGGCGGCTGACTCCGTGCCGGCATTGCTGTAGACCAGCGTGAAGGTTGCCACCTGCCCGGCCCGCACCACCGCCGGCCCCTGCTCAACCACACGCAGGTCTGGCCCCACAGGCCGCGCCAGGCGTGTGACTGCCCCGATGATGCCCTGCACCATCTGCGTGAAATAGGCGCGATTGATCTTGTCCAGCGTGTCCGCCGGTGAGTGATAATACGGGTTGAAGTCGTCCGTGGGACCTACCAATTCCGTGTCCTCGATCACGAGGACGGCGGGAAAGCCGCGATCCCAGAAGGACGCGTGATCGCTGGCACGGGTGGCAGCGGCCAATATGATCTGCGGTGACAGATCAAGGCCATAGGCATTTATGGTGTTGTCGAGCACGTCGGCGAGGGCGGCACTCCGGGGGAGATTGCCGGCATGAACTTCCAGACGGGGGTCGTCGTCACTTTCGTAGGCAATCATGTCGGCGTTGATCACGCCGATGATGTTCTCTCCGGCGTCCTGAGCCACTTCAGCGTAGTGACGGCTGCCGTGGAGTCCCTGTTCCTCGCCGGCGAAGGTGACGAAGCGCACCGTGTGCCACAAACTGCGCCCGCTGAGCAGCCGGGCAGCTTCCAGTACCGCCGCCACGCCGCTGCCATTGTCGTCGGCGCCGGGCGCCGGCCCGCCTGACGACGCGCCGCTGGCTATCGAGTCGTAGTGGGCAGAGACGATGACGATGCCGCGATCCGCCGCCGCCACGCCCTCCAGCGTGCCGACGACGTTCGTCAGAACGACAGTCTGGTCGGGCGGACCGGCGTCCAGCATAAACGTCTGGGCAGTCACAGGTAGGCCGTATTGCTGGAGCTGACCGGCGATGTAGTCGGCTGCCTCCTGCAGGCCGGCAGCGTTCTTAGAATAACGAGAGCCCTGGGTGTTGCAATATCCCAGGGCATCCTTGTCTTGGAGATGGCAGATGTGGGCTACCAGCGCGTCCGTCGATACGCTGCCGATGACCTGCCCCACGACCGACGGTGGCAACTGCGAAGGCGGCGACTGGCTCACGCCGGCGCTGGCATGGAGTACACCGAGCCAGCCGAGAAGCACGGCTGGAGCAAGGATCAGTGCCGGCAGAGCGTGCCGGCGACTGTCACGCATATCCTCCCCCTCCCAGCCCCTTACTGCGACGGTGTTGAGGGAGCCGGCGGTTGCGGTATTGGTTGGGAGTTTGCGCTAGCCCCTGGTATCGTAGGTACGATCTCGGGTGTCCAGTGGCGCTGGATGTCGCTGCTAGATTGCTGTTCGTCGAGCCACTGGCGGAAGCGCTGCTGACGTGCCTGATCGAGCTGATCTGGCGACAACGCGTGATTCTCGTCTCGCTCGAGAACCTGGATGATGTGATACCCGAACTGGCTCTTGACTGGCTCATGTATCTCGCCGACGGGCGCGCTGAAAGCGACGTCTTCGAACTCGGCGACCATTTGACCGCGACCGAACCAGCCGAGATCGCCACCATCCTTGGCCGAAGCTGTGTCAGTGGACACTTCTTCGGCGACTGCCGCAAAGTCCTCACCGTCCACCAGGCGTTGATAGACCTGCTGAGCTTCTTCTTCGGTCTCCACCAGTATGTGCCGCGCGTGAACCTGTGATGAGGTCGCCGGTACGTCTGCCGTTATCTGCTTGCGCACTTTGTCTTGTAGCAACTCCCCCCGAAGAACATTGCGGTACCGGGATTCCGAGAGGCCGGTCTGCGTTTTCAGCGTTTCCAGGTAGTTGGCGAAAGCAGTTTCGAAGTCCGAACGGGTCATGGGGCTGGCCGAGTTCGTCGTGGTGACGGCGTCGCTGGCCGGCGACGTTGGCACTGCCACATCGCCCGTGAAGCCAAACCGCTGTTCGATAGCCTTCTGGACCTCGTCGTCAGTCACCGTGATTCCTGCGTCGGCAGCGTATTGGTCAACTAACACCTGATCAATCATGTTGTCGAGCACAGTTGGCGGCAACTGATTCTGGAGAAAGTCGGCCAGCACTTGCTGATCTACCTGGCCGCCAAACTGACTGATCAGATTAAGGCGCTGATAGCTGACCATCTGCTGATAGTCGCGTGTGCTGATGGCCTGGCCATTGACAACCGCCACCGGCGATCGAGCAGCAGCAAAGTTCTCTCGATAGTAGCCGAAACCCAGGATGATCACAATCGCTGCGATGACCGACCCGACTGCGAGGAAGAGTGTGCGCTGCTGCTCACGGCTTCTCTTCCGGTGTCGAATCTCCTTGGGCGTTGCGCGGGCCGGCCCGCGTCGTTTTGTTGATCGTTTTGCCATGAACTCTGCTCAGAGATTCACATTTCGTATCGGCTCAACCTGCAAGCCGAATGTGCTCATCGGTGTACGGCAGCAGTGCCAACTGACGGGCGCGCTTGACGCATCGGGCCACCCGTCGCTGGTGCTTGGCGCATACGTGCACCTTGCGGCGAGGAAGAATCTTGCCTCGATCCGAAATGAAGCGTTTCAGCAGATCTGTGTTCTTATAATCAAGCGCATCGACGCCGGCAGCACAAAACTGGCAGCCCCGAAGGCGGCGGGGGCGGTGGCGGTGGCGACGAGTTCGTCGATAAGCCAAAGTATCCTCCTGTCACAATTAGAAAGAATCTGTCCGGTCCGGTTCCTGTCTCCCGGGTCTCTTGGTGTCACCTGATCGCTGGTCCAGTATGATCATTTCATCGGCCACGACTTCAGTGCGGTAGTGTTTCTGGCCGTCCTGGCTTTCCCAGCTCCGGGTCTGTAGCCGGCCTTCGACATAGACCTTGGACCCCTTGGCCAGGTACTGATGGCAAATCTCGGCCAACTCACGCCAGGCAACCACGTTGAACCACTCCGTTGCCTCTCGCCTTTCTCCATCTGCTGTTACCCAGGTGCGGTTTGTGGCAATGCTGAAGGAGGTCACGGGTTTACCTGTTGGCGTGTACCGCATTTCCGGATCACGACCCAATCGACCGATCAACATTACCTTGTTCAGACCTCGGGACATCATTTGCTCCCTGCCGACCACACCCATCGTCCAGTGACGCTAGTGATCCAAGCGTACGAACAGATGCCGTATGACAGACTCGTTCAGTCTCAAGTTGCGTTCCAACGTGGGCAGAATATCGGGGTTCACTGCGGTCTGAAAGAAGAGGTAGTAACCTTCCAACTGTTTCTGAATGGGGTAGGCCAGCTTGCTCTTCCGCCAGTCGCCCTCAGGCCGCTCAACGATGTTTCCGCTGCCATCGGCCAACTGTCCAACGCGGTGTACTTCGCCGCCGGCCTCGGTAATAATGCCGGTGACTGTCTCGGCGATGGATGTCACCAACTCTGGCTCAGCTCTGGGGTGAACAATGAGAGCCAGCTCGTACTCTCGCATTTCGTTCGTGTCCTCCTTCCCTCGGGATTGCCCCGGGTCACACGTCTTCGGCCTCTGAGCGGGCGCCCGGAACAGAAAGGCTCATTGATATGGCCGGCGCCACCCTGGCGCCGGCCAAGCGGGGTAACTATAGCACAACTGGCTGGTTTGTGCAAGTTCCTGTGTGGCGTCGAGCGCAACTGAGATTTCTTGCGCCGTCCGCGT
>JBHHTZ010000168.1:0-7521 GCA_046753605.1 Anaerolineae bacterium | reverse complement strand
TCAGTACGAGGATCAAGATGATCCTTCGGGCATTGTCCATCAATTAGCTCCTCATCGATGAAGTCTAGGGCGATTCCTTCCTCCCCAATTCTACCCCGTTAGCCCGAAATGTCAATTGGCGTGTTTGGGTCGGATTTACTCAGCCCAGGTGCTCCTTTAACCACGCCGGCACGACCTCCAGAAGCTCGCGGTTGGCGCGGAGCTCCATGTGGTTGAACCAGCGCGGGAGATAACGCACCAGCGGCTGATCAGAGCTGATGTTGGGTCGAACCTGGTGGGTGATTTCTTGCAACTCGGCCTGGGGCAGTGTGTCGGCCAGCGCCTGGGTACCGGCGATGATGTTTGGAATATCACGTGTGCTGTAGATGAGCAGCGCCGGCCCCGGAAACGCCGGCGCGTCCCCCAAGCCCCATGATCAGGGGTACAAGACCGATGATCGCTACAACAATGCCGGCTGTTGTTGCCCCGAGGACAATCCAACCCCAGTAAATGAGGGCCAGTCCGACCACCACGCGCAGGAGCCGCCCCCACGCACCGTTCATGAAATGAGTTAACCCTGTCATCTTCAACCCTCCTCGTATCCAATGTGATTGTCCAAGACTGACACCTTCAGACTTCGGAGGTCTCAACGGCATTTCCAACTCACAGAGTCCAAGCTTGTTTCCGATCAACATTACTTCCTGGCGCCAACCTGGAGACCTCCGAAGTCGTGCTCGAAAGGTGTTCAGTCTAAGACACACCTTATTGTGTTTCCAACGGCTTAGATGCAGGAATTACGAAAAGGTTTCATCCCCACCCTTCGCCGATCATCTGGCGGGCAGCCTCGCTCCAATCCATGCGCCCCCCACGCTCGAGGAGATACTCGAAAGTGCTCAGGGCCGCCTTAGCGCCCTCGCCGATGGCGATGAGGGCCTGTTCCGAAAAGCTGTCGGTGACGTCGCCGGCAGCGAAGATGCCCGGCCGGCTTGTTCGGCCGCGCTTGTCCACCACAATCTGGCCGGCCTCGTTCACCTCAACCAGTGAGGCCACCAGCGCCGACTGTGGCTCCAGCCCCAGTTCAACGAACACGGCCGCAACGGGAAGCTCCCGCTGCTCACCGCTGGTCGCTTCCACGACGATGCTCTCCACGTATTCGCGTCCCCAGACCGCAATGACCCGCCAGCCTTGCAGCGCATCGACATTCGCCGCCTGGTGGAGGTCGCGCCCCAACCTGGACTCCAGCAGATTGCCTTGGGGTGCAACGAGGTAGACCTTCCGGGCGGCCTGGACGAGCCCGGACGCTGCGCGCAGCGCCAACTGGCCGCTCCCAACCACCGCTACGTCCTTGCCCATGAACAGGTGGGCATGGCTGATGGCCGAGTAGCTGACGCCCCGCCCCAACAGCCGATCCTCTCCCGGAACACCCAGAGCGCGTGGCATAGCGCCTGTAGCGACGATGATCGCTTTCCCTTCGAACGTCGCGCCGGAGTCGGTCTGCACCAGGAAGCGCCGGCCGGCTGCGGCGACTCTCGTCACCCGATCAATGCGATGTGCGTAATCAAGATATCGAAGCTGGCCCTTGAACTTGTCCAACACCTCATCGCCGGTGATAACCTCGTGCCCTTCCGTGCCGGCAAGCTGCATCCGATAGTTGGCTTTGCCCCCCAAATCCTCACTGATGAGTAGGGTCTCCAATCGCCGCCGGATGGCGTACGCTGCCGCTGTCAGGCCGGCCGGCCCCCCGCCTATGATGATTAAATCGTACATGCCTCGGTCGCCTCCATCTGCAACATATTCTACACACTCAAGGTCAAAAAACCGTCCCTCCCAGGTCTGATCGCGGTCCAATAATGAGAGAAGTAGCCGGGGGGCGGGAGGAGTCGCATCCAAACCTCCGTCTCTCGGTCCCCCCGGCCGGAGCATTCACGCTGGATCGACCATCGGGGTATCGCCCATGAATCTGGTCACAGGCGGAGTTGACATGAAAGGCCGCCACCACGATAATAAGGCATCGCAATGTCATCGACAACCGAACGAGGAGGTCTTTATGGAACGAACGTTGGCCTTGATCAAGCCGGACGGCGTGCAGCGGGGACTTGTGGGGGAATTCATTGCGCGCCTGGAACGGCGTGGGCTAAAGATTGTTGGTCTGAAGCTTGTGGACGTCTCGGAACACCTGGCGCGCGAGCACTATGCGGTTCATGAAGGCAAGCCCTTCTACGAACCACTCATCTCATATATCACATCCAGTCCCGTGGTTGCCATAGTGGTAGAGGGTCCACAGGCTATCGAAGTCGTGCGCCGAACGATGGGGGCAACAGCTCCAGCCGAGGCCAGCCCGGGGACAATCCGGGCGGATTTTGCGCTCGAAATCGGCCGAAACCTGGTACACGGTTCGGATGGGCCGAATACGGCCCAACAGGAGATCGCTCTTTGGTTCGAAGAACCGGAACTGATTAGTTGGAAACGCGCAACGGATCGGTGGATCTACGAGTAGTAGCAGCGCCGGCTGTTACTGAATTCGCACGATCAGGGTTGCCTCCTCCCAGAACTGCTCGAGTTTGTAGTACTCGCGCTCCTCTGGGCCGAAGAGATGGGCCACAACGCTGCCGTAGTCGAGAACAATCCAGCCAGAGTCTGCTGCGCCTTCTACGGCAAGGGGTTTCATCCCCGAACTTGTCTTGACAGTATCAAGGACGGTGTCGGCGACAGCGGAAAGCTGACGCCTGGTTTCACCTGTCGCTATCACGAAGTAGTCCGAGATTAAGGATACGGGTCGGATGTCCAGCAGTACGATGTCCGCAGCCTGCCGATCATCCATGACATCGACAATGACGTGAGCTAATTCTGTACTCTCCAGTTGCACCTCTCCTTCCGTTGGTCAGCGATTGGCATACCGTGCGCGGCGACTCACTGCGTGAGTGGAGGTTATTATAACATACTTGTGCGCGATCCTCAATGTTCGTCTTGGCGACCGTCATGAGTTGGGGACAAGATTCTGAGCCACCTCCAGGGGCCAGGCGACGCCGAGAGCGTGTCCGAAAACTCAGGATTGGAAGTTCGTAGTAATCGACTTTAGTCGTTTTCTGTCAAGTAATGCCTGCAATCAACGACTGAAGTCGTTACTACGGGCATTTTTCAGACACGCTCTGAGGCCGGCACACAGAGAAGCGATAGGCGCCTGACTGATGCCGGCATAGGTGTCGTAGCCGGCCAACTCCAGGGGACACTTGCCGCGAATCCTGGGCTGAGCATCCCTTCGACAGGCCGCCGTGGTGAGCCTGTCGAACCATCAGGACAGGCCTGCGAGAAAGGGGTGTGTCCCCAGCTTGATACGCTCACGGCTACCGGCCAACTCGAACCAGGACTTGCTCGTTGTAGCGCACGGCCAGAATCGACCGGCCGGCAGCATCGACGACGCGGAACAGGTGTACGCCGGCCGGCGCGCTGCACCGCAGATGGTAGCCCAGATCACCCACGGGGTAGCCGCGACACAGCTCGCGTCCATCCAGCGCGTAGACCATGACGTCGTTCGGGCCGAAGAGCGGCGTTGGTTCGGCGGCGCCGGACGCCGGCGGGGAGGTGGCGGCGCCGGTTGGCTGCACAGCCGGCTTCGTTGCCGGCAACGGTCCTTCTCCACGCCGGACTGGCCGGTGGGTGAGGCCCCACTGGACAATGCCGATGAAGAGCAGCGGGATCACCACGGCTACCGCAATCTCCAGAAGCGCCCGCCTCCATGGCCGGCGTGTCTCGCTGTGGGACATTGTGAAGCCTCCTTCCGCGAACCCTCTTGGAGACGAACCACTCGCTTCCGCCGTCTTGTCCGATACACCCAAGCCTGTTCTGAATCATAGCCGGACATTCGTTCACAGGCAAATGCGGCTCCGTGAACCGGGGTAGCCCGTCTGCGTGCTGGCCCCAATCGACTTTGACTCGCCGCCTTACTCGCTGATATAATACCTCTGTGGCAATCGACGCTGTCAACGATTCGGCAGGCCCTTCAATGAATCAGTTGCCCGACCAACCCGAGATGATCTTCGAGAGGCACCGCAACCACTTCCTCTTCTCGGACTACTACCTCAATCACCGGGTGCAGGAGCGGCCCGAGTGGAAGGCAGTTGATGCGAGGGCAGCCTTCGAGGAGATCGCCGGCCTGTGGCAGCAATTCACCCCCCACAGCGACAACGAAGCCCAGACCGAAGACGAGTGGATCCGCCCCGTGCTGCGGGTATTGGGCCACGCCTTCAATGTCCAGACGTCGGTGCGGACGCCGCTGGGCACCAAGAAACCGGACTACATCTTCTACCCCGACCAAACCACCCGCCGGCAAGCGCATGGCGCAACCCTACCCACCCAGTTGGGTTGATCGCTTCATCGGTTGGGTGCAGCGCCGGCCCGGCCCGAGCTGGTTGGCGTACCTGGGGATGTGGCTGGCGCTGTTCCTGGTGATCAACGCCGCCAAATGGCTCGACGGGTCGCAGCCGGTGGCCACCATCCAGTTGCGCCATGCCGCGCGCACGGCACACGGTTTCTACTTCCTGGCGCTGATGCACTATCTGAAGGTCACAGCGGGTGAGTCGCTTCGCAAGTTTCGCCCGGCGCTGGGCGTGAGCGAGGCAGAGTACCACAGACTGCACTATCGACTCACAACCCTGCCGGCGCGCGGCGCGCTACTGGCCAGCGGCCTCGGAGTCCTGGTTACGGTCACGGTCGTGCTGTTTGAGCCGAACCCGCCGAATCCCGACTACGCCACCTCGCCGCTTCTGATCGGCCTTGACGCCGGCATGGTCCTCTTCATGCTCGCGACCCTCGGACCCCTCGTCTACCAAACCATCCATCAGTTCATGACAGTGGACCGCATCCACAACCAGGCTACCAACATCGATCTCTTCCAGCCAGAACCCCTCTACGCCTTTTCCGGGCTGACAGCGCGCACCGCCTTGGGGTACATCTTGATTGCCGACCTTACCCTGGCATTCATGTTGGAGGAGGTAACGAGCGATCCCGCGACTGCGGCGCTTCTAATTTTCATGACCCTTGCCGCGGCGGCAGCCTTTGTCGTGCCTCTGCTGGGCCTGCACCGGCGCATGGTCGAGGCAAAGACCCCTCTGGAAGCGGCGGTCAACCAGCGCATGGAAGCCGCCATTGCTGAACTGCACCGCCGCGTAGACGCCGGCGACCTGGAGGGCATGACGGAATTGCACCGGGCGATGTCCAGCCTGGAGATCGAGCGCGAGGTGCTGGCCAGAATCCCGACCTGGCCCTGGCGCCCCGGAACGCTGCGTGGAGTGGCATCGGCGGTGACGCTGCCGGTGGCCGTGTGGCTCATCCAGCAGATTCTGGCGTACTATCTGGGCTCGTAGTAACCGCTTCAGCGGTTCTCGTCCCCCGCCGGCCAGAAGTTGGCGAACCACGACCAGGGGATATCGTCCATTGCCTGTGGTTCGCCGCTGCCATCGGCGCTGAAGAGCAGAAGCGCCTCTTCACCATCTTCAAATCCGCACCGGCTGACAATCTGGCGGCCATCGGGACTCCACGCCAGGATTCCGCCGGCCACCGGTCGCTCGAAGGAATGCACCACCCGAGGAGCAGTGCCATCACGGTTCATCACCCATAGTTCATCAACCGTGGCAACTCCCTTATCGATTTCGTACAGGAAGGCGATCTGATGGCTGTCCGGTGACCACGCTATCGCTCCCACGCAGAACTTCTGCGGCATACCCAGTAGCGAGTGCGCCTCCGAACCATCCGGGCGGACGATCCACAACCCGCAACTACGGTGGAAGGCGATCCACTGCCCATCGGGTGACCAGGCCGGCATGACGTCGTTTGATTCGCCGCCTGTCACCTGCCTCAGGCCGGACCCGTCGGCATGGATTGTGTAGAGTTTATGGTCACGCCGCTGTGCCAGCTCGATATCCGAGCCGGCGTCGAACACGATCGCCTGGCCATCGGGCGACCACGCAAAACCACCAATCGCGTCGAACGTCAGATTGTCGGTCACCTGTGTGATTTGGCCAGTTCGGAAGTCGCCCACGCAGATTTGCGGCGGCACAATGCCATCACATCGCTGGAGGAGCCGGCCCGTCTCGGGGGGCGAGCCAACACCCGCGCGCGGCCTCGCCCTCTGGAGAGAAAAACGTGTGCCCCACCGACCGCTGCCGGCAAGCAACATGAGCACCGCCGCGACGGCCAGCAAGAGCAGGCCCCCCCCGACCAGGGTGAGCCGCGTGCGGGCCGATCGCCGGCTGGAACCACGTTGGAAGGGCGGTGGCGGCGCGAGGCCGTCCGACACATCCGGCGCTGCTGGAACCGGCTGGGCCGGCAATGCTGCCTCAGAATTGCCGGCCTTGTGAGCCAACGTCCGAGGCCTGGCCAGCTCGACGTCCGCCACCTCACCGTCCCGAATCTGCTTGTACAGCCGTACTGTGTCCGGGGATGGCTCGACGCCCAGTTCTCTGTCCAAAGCTCGCCGGCAAGCCTCGTACTGGGCCAGGGCGGCGCTCCGCTGCCGGTTCAACGCCAGCAGCCGCATCAGTTGCCGGTGGGCTTCTTCCTGCCAGGGGGCCAGTTCTACCCTGCGCCAGGCATACAGCAGGGCCAGCTCACATTCGCCACGCCCTTCGTGCAAAGTGGCCAAACTGTGGAGAGTGGCCAGGGCCTGGCGCTGCAGTTGCTCGCGCGTGAGCAGCCCCCACTCCTCAAAGGCCGCGCTGTCGCCGATGGAGAACCCCATCAGAAAGTCCCCGCGATACAGCTCGACTGCCTTCTCCAGTTGACAGGTGGTTCGCTCGGGCGCTTCCGCCGGCTCCAGCAGCGCGGTGAACGCCGTGACGTCGCACCAGGCGTCGCTGGCGCGGTTGAACTGAATCGCCTGTCGCGATATGCGCAGAAACGGCGGAGTTGCCCGGTGGTCGCCGATGCTCTTGCGCAGGTTGGACAGGGCGCGGCGCAGATTGGCGCGGGCGGCGCGCTCCGGCCATTCGGGCCACAACAGGCCGGCCAGCGCCTCGCGGCGATGTGGCCGGCTCGATTCGACAACCAGATACGCCAACAGCGCCCGCACCTTGTCCGACTCAAAAGCGGTGACGGGGTTCCCATCCAGAGTTACGTGGAGGGGTCCAAGCAGTCGGATGGCAAGATGACCCATTCCTCCTCCTTGCAGGAAGGCACAGGACAGGGTGTTCAGTGGGCATCTTCATTATACATGATCAGGCGACCGGGTTCAACTTTCGCGGTCTCCTCACGTTTTCCAGACGTTTTCCTCACGCCTAACTGCTATACTGAAAGCAGGGAAATGTCGACTGCTCCCGCCGGATCCCTTCGGCAGGCTCAGGACAAGTGCTAAGTCCGGCGGCTTGACGAGCGAGATCTACGTCGATGTGGCCATTTCTGGCCCCAAGCTTGGCCTGGCTCTGGCAATCCAGACCGAGTGGCTGAGTGGTCACAAACAGAATTGGGTGTGACCGGAATCTGTTGGAGCGGTTTGCAGCTAGCCACCTGAGAGCGACGAATGAATGATCCTGTTGGCCAATCTATGTC
>JBHHTZ010000167.1:0-7525 GCA_046753605.1 Anaerolineae bacterium | reverse complement strand
ACCCGTTCTCGGCGAGCTGGGTCAAGAGTGACGACAGGTCGTGCTCGTGCAGGAATCTGAGGGCTGCCGAGCGGTCGCCGCAGTAGGTGTCGATCACCAGTTTCCCGTCCTTCATCACCAGAACGAAGCCGTTCGAGATCCGCAGTAGATCGCACAGTGATGTCAGGATATTCTCCAGGAGTTGGCGCAGATCGCTGCTGGTGAGAAGTCGCTCATCCAGCCGGCGCATCCACACAACCTCGCTCCAGTCTCGCTGATAGATGATCAAATCGACCAGGGGCTTTGTGACTTGCACCAGGGTCTGGAAGATCACGATGCCCACTACCATCGACAGAACCACCACGGTGTCGCGGGGTATGCCGAGAATGCGCTCAGTTGGCGGCACCAACAGCGTGAGACCGATGATGACGGTCCCCAACAGCGGGGCCTGCACCAGATACTTAATCAGGTCGCGCTTGACTACCCGGTCGGGGGTCAGGACGCCGTGGTAAGCCACTGCGTAGGCCATAACGACCGTCATCGTGGCGATGCTCATGCTGGCCATAGCGGCCAGGCCCCAGAATACCCACGGGTTTTCGGATACGGCATCCAGGGGGGAGATGAGCAGATAGGGGAAGACGCTGAGCGGGGCGAAAACCGACACGAGAAGGTACGACATGCGGCGGCGCGAGGTGGAGGTCAGGCAGCGCTGGCGGGCGCGCCACACGTTCCACGCCGCCCAGCCGGCCACGAGGAAGAAGTAGCTGGCGAAAACAGGGAACAGCCGGCCGGCATCAAAGTGAAACACGCCATGAGGTGCGACTTCAGTGTCGTGTACCAGCCAATTCGTGGCTCCCACGAGAATCAGCATCATGAAGCTGGTCAGGTATGCGACACCGATGGCCAGGCTGCGCCGGCGGGACCCGTCGCCGGTTGTCCTGAGGATCGTGTCGGAGAAGTGCAGGTACGCTGCCGGCACGAAGGCAATGCCCACCCACTGCACGGTTAGCCAGATGCTCGCAGCATGGATGTCGTCCACGGTGGCCAGGAACACGTCGCCGACGTAGACGATGCTCACGAACGCGAGCAGCGCGCAGAAGGCGCGCGCGACGGCGTTGCGAAAGTTGTGCGCCATCAGATAAACGAAGAGAGAGAAGGCGATGATGACCGTGGCCGATGCAAGAACGAGATTGATACGGCTCAACAGCCCCAGGAGTGTGACTTCTTCTATCACTGTTATCCCACAAACAACACGAAGTAGTACACGATGACGCTTACGAACAGCAGGCTATCCACACGATCCAACATGCCCCCATGCCCAGGAATCAGGTTGCCGGAATCCTTCGCTCCGACCTGGCGTTTGATTACGGATACTGCCAGATCGCCCATGGTTCCCAGGACACCGGTCGCTATCCCCAGCGCGATGCTGGGCAGCAGGGGCGCATCAAGAAGCGTTGCCAGGACCGTGGTGACGACAGTACACGCCAGCCAGCCGGCCACCGAGCCTTCCCAGGTCTTGTTCGGGCTCACCGTGGGGGCGAAGGCGTGCCGGCCCAGGTACCGGCCGGCCAGATAGACCCCGGACATGTACGCCGCCGAGTCGCTGGCCCAGGTTCCCAGGAAGATCACCATCATCCACCCGAAGCCGTTTGGCAGGTAGCGTACGGAGAGCATGAACCCCATGAGTCCGGCGATGTAGACGGCTCCGGCAATCGTCACCGCCCAGTCGCCGAGGGAGCGTCGAAGTGGAGAGCGTGCGATCTGCCAGAGAAGAGAAATGATCACCCCGGCAACCAAGACGGGGCGTCCCAGTCGCCAGTCGGGTTGGGCGGCGGCGATCACGAGGCCGGCCATCAGTGCCAGTCCCAGCACAGAGGCCGGATGATTCCCCTGCGTGGTCAGTAGGGCATAGAACTCGTAGCCGGCTAGCAGGGTAACGACGAAGATGAGCGTGAAGAACGCCCAGCCGCCAAGATAGGTCAGACCCAGGACGATGGGCAGTAGTACGATGGCGCTGAAAACGCGCTGTTGGAGCATGGCAAACTATGTTGGGCGATCTGGCATTGACAATTGACGATTGACAATTGACCATTGTCAGATGTGGCTGTGTGTCTACGATTCGGCGTTGGGTACGCGACCGAAACGGCGCTCCCGCCGGCTGTAGTCCACAAAGGCGTCAAACAGGGCTTGTTTGTCAAAGTCGGGCCAGAAGGTGGGTGTGGAGTAGATTTCTGAATACGCGCCCTGCCACAGCATGAAATTTGACAGTCGCATGTCACCGCCGGTTCGGATGATCAGGTCCGGGTCCGGGAGGCCGGCTGTGGTCAGGTAACTCTCGAACAGGGTCTCGTCGATCTCATCGGGCGGGATGCCATCGCGGATGATGGCCTGCGTCGCTCTGATGATCTCAAGCCGGCCACCGTAGTTAAAGGCTACATTCAGGATGATGCAGTCGTTCTCTTTGGTAAGGTTCACGGCCTTGTGAATCAGGCGCTGTAGCCGCTGGGAGACGCCGTCCAGCCATCCAACATGTCGAATCTGGACACCCCTGGCGTGAAGATCGTCCAGTTCGCGCTGGATGACTTCTTCTAGCAAGCGCATCAAACCGCGCACTTCCGGTTCTGGTCGCTCCCAGTTCTCGGTGGAGAAGGCGTAGATGGTGAGGATTTCGACGCCGGCCTCGACACATCCTTCCAGGACGCGGCGGATGTTGTTCGTGCCGGCCCGGTGGCCGGCTAACCGGGGCAGGCCGCGTGCCCGAGCCCAACGACCGTTGCCGTCCATGATGATCGCCACGTGCCGCGGCGCCTTCAGCAGACCGGACGCCAGGAGATGGTCTGCTGTCATTGCCTGGCGATCCATCACAGCGGCCGGTGCGTCCCCGTCGCCCGACGCCGGCTCCAAACTCGGAGTTCGCAACATTGGCCGATCACACCTCCATGATCTCGGCCTCTTTGGCCTCACCGATCTCGTTCACAGTCTGGATGTACTCGTCCGTGAGCTCCTGGACGCTATCGCGCGCACGATAGTACTCGTCTTCGCTGATCATCTTCTCGTGCTCAAGTTCCTGGAGGTCCTTCATGGCATCGCGCCGGCAGTTGCGGATGGCGACCCGCGCTTCCTCGACGCGATGGGCTGCAACGCGTGACAGCTCTTGCCGGCGCTCCTCCGTCAGTTGCGGGATCACCAGCCGAATGATCGTTCCGTCATTGTTGGGGTTCAAGCCCAGATCAGATGTCAGAATCGCCTTTTCGATGCTTGACAGAGAGTTCGGGTCCCATGGCTTGATGGTCAGGAGCCGCGCTTCCGGTGCAGCGATTGACGCGATCTGATTGAGCGGTGTCGGTGTGCCGTAGTAGTTTACCATCACTCGCTCGACCAGCCTGGGTGAGGCTCGTCCCGTACGGATCGTAGCCAGATCCTGACGAAGAGCCTCGACAGATTTGCTCATCCGGTCTTCAGTTTCATTCATGACGTCGTTAATCATCTGAATTCACCTCCCGGACCTCCGCTCCCGCTGGATCGCCAGATCCGGCGGCTGAAGCGGCCAATTCAAGCCGAGGCCGTCACTCTTTATAGCCTGGATTTGACAATCCAGGCCGAGCGGCTGAGTAGCAACGCTGACGCTCTATCGGATGATCGTCCCTACCTCGTTGCCCGTGGCTGCCCGCTCCAGAGCGCCGGCTTCCCACAGGTTCAGAACAATGATCGGCATGTGGTTGTCCATGCAAAGCGTCAGCGCTGTGCTGTCCATCACACCGACACGCAGGTTCAAGGCGTCGATGTAGCTGAGATGGACAAAGCGCTCAGCTTCAGGATGGATCAACGGGTCTCGGGCGTAGACGGCATCTACTTTCGTTGCCTTGATCAGGACATCGGCCCCGATTTCCATGGCTCGCAGCGCGGCCGCGGTGTCGGTCGTGAAGTAGGGGTTGCCGGTGCCGGCTCCGATGATGACGACACGCCCTTTTTGCAGATGTCGGATGGCTCGGAGCCGGATGTATGGCTCGGCGACGGCCCGCATTTCGATGGCCGTCTGGACTCGCGTATCCACGCCGGCGCGTTCCAGCGCGTCCTTCAGGGCCAGCGCGTTCATCACGGTGGCCAGCATGCCCATCTGATCGGCGGTGGCGCGGTCCATGCCGTGGGCGAGCCCATCTTTGCCGCGCCACAGGTTGCCGGCTCCGAGGACGACGGCCACCTCCACCCCCAACTCTTTGAGGCGTGCGATCTTTCCGGCCACAGCTTCAGCCGCGTCGGGGTCGATACCGAATCCCTCCGGGCCGGCCAGGGACTCCCCCCCCAGCTTCAGCATTACTCGATCATAGGCCGCTTCCGGCATGGGCGTCCGGTTTCACTCCTCTGTGGCCGCCTCGCCCAACTCGAAGCGGGCAAAGCGGCGTAGCACGATGTTTTCCTTTAGCTCGGCCACGGCCTCGGTGATCAACTGTTCCACCGTCTTGTCGCCGTCTTTGATGAATGGCTGCTCCAAGAGGACGATCTCGGATGCGTACTTGTTCCAACGGCCTTCGGCTATCCGATCAACAATGCCCTCCGGCTTGCCTTCCTCCAGAGCCTGCTGGCGATAGCCGGCCATCTCCCGTTCGCGGAAGTCGTCTGGGATTGCGTCTTTAGACAGATATTTGGGACTGGCTGCCACGACTTGCATGGCCAGATCGTGGGCCAGCGCTTTGAACGGCTCGGTTCGGGCCACAAAATCGGTCTCGCAGTTCAGTTCGACGATAGCCCCCACGGATCCGCCGGCGTGGATGTAGGCTTCAATCAGGCCCTCGTTGGCCTCGCGGCTGGCCTTCTTTTCGGCGACGGCCAGCCCTTTCTGGCGTAGTAGCTCGGCGGCCTTTTCGAAGTCGCCATTCGTTTCTTGAAGGGCTTTCTTGCAGTCAAGGATGCCGGCCTGGGTGCGGTCGCGTAACTCCTTGACCATATCTACAGTGATGTTCATTCAACCTCCCATCGTTAACGCTGGAATCACGCTTGCTCAGCTAGACCGCGTCGGCTTCTTCCTCAGACTTGTCTAAGGGCGTCTCGAAGTCATCATCCGGCTCGAAGACGCGCTGTGTCGTGTCGACAGCGGCCAGTTCTTCCTCTTCCAACTCTTCAGCATACGCCGACTGACGCATGAGGCGTCCCTCGGTCGCTGCTTGAGCTATGAGACCGGTGATCAGCTTGATGGCCCGGATCGCGTCATCGTTGGACGGGATTACATAGTCGATGGAGTCTGGGTCGCAGTTCGTATCGACCATGGCGATGATCGGGATACCAAGGGTGTTGGCTTCCTTGACGGCAATGTCCTCGCGGCGAGTGTCGATGATAAAAAGCATGTCGGGCAGCTCTCGCATGTGCTTAATTCCGCCCAACCGCGTGTTCAGCTTCTCCATTTCGCGTTCGAGTTGCAGTACTTCTTTCTTGGGGAGCAGGCCAAACTCACCGCGCTCCTTGCGTTGCTCCAGATCCAGCAGATAGTCAATCCGCTGACGGATTGTCTGCCAGTTTGTGAGCGTGCCGCCCAGCCAACGAAAGTTGACATAGGGCATGTTGCATTCAATTGCCGCCTTCTCAATGGTCTCGGCTGCCTGCTTCTTGGTGCCGGCGAACATAACAACGCCGCCCTGGCTTGTCAGATCCCGGACGGCCTCATAGGCCTTGTTGACGGCCCTCAGTGTTTGCCGAAGGTCGATGATGTGAATGCCGTTGCGCTCAGTGAAGATGTAGGAGCGCATCTTTGGATTCCAGCGGCGGGTGTGGTGCCCGAAGTGGACGCCGGCCTCCAGCAACTGTTTCATGGAAACAACAGACATCGGTTTGAAAGTCCTCCTCTTGTTTGTTTTACACGTCCGCTTCCGTCGTCCCTCGAGGGGACCGCGGCTGCTTGCTCACCCCGGCACAACTCTCTCGGTCAGGAAGCGTGTTTGATGAGTACGGGCAAGGCGCCCGGCTGAGAAGTATAGCACAGAGGTATCTGACAAGCAAGTGTAGGTGTGGTATAATCAGTGAACAGTGATCAGTAATCAGTGAACAGTGGGCAGTGGAGTGGGAGTGAACATGCGAAAACGTCGGTACTGGGTTGTGTTGGTCATTGTCATGCTTCTGGGCATGGTTGCTGTTGTGGCTGCCCAGGGCGGATTGACCGTTCTGGAGGAGGACCATAGTGCTGCCTTCAACAAGGAACTGGTCTTCGAGCTTGCCGTGCAGAGCGAAGAGCCTGTCCCGGCTGACAGCGTTGAATTGCTCTACAGTATTGGGCCGCACAGTGATGTGGTGAACCGCCGGCGCCCCGACTATGCGCCGGGTAGGACCTTGACGCTGCGTGTTCGTGAGGGTCTGGAACAGGGCCAGATTCCACCGGCCTCGACTATCACCTACCACTGGAAGATCAAGGATGAGGCCGGCAACACCTTCCAGACCGATGAATCATCCTTCGTCTACATGGACGACCGCTTCGATTGGAAGTCCAAGACCGAGGGGCCGGTCACTATCTACTGGTACGGTCGAGTCGATGGTGAGCGTCTCCTGAAGGTTGCAGTGGACGCCCTGGGCCGGCTGGAGAAAACGATAGATTTTCAACTGGAGACGCCCGTCAACATCGTGGTGTACAGCAGCAAGAGTGACATGCAGGCTGCCATGGCTCCGCGTGGGCAGACCTTCGACGAGCAGATCATCACGCTGGGGACCGTGGTCGCGCCGGACGTCATGCTCTTGCTGAACGAGTCCGACGTAGACAACACGATTGCTCACGAACTGACCCACATGGTGGTTGGCGCTGCTACGGAGAATCCCTTCGCCGAGATCCCGGCGTGGCTCAACGAAGGGCTGGCGATGTATAATCAGGACTCCGTAGAGCCGGCCTACCGCGATGAGCTTGGTGACGCCACCCGCCGGGGCGATCTGGACACCGTGCGCCGGCTGAGCGCCCGCACGGGGAACGTGGCGCGGGTGAACCTGTGGTATGCTGAAGTCTGGAACCTGGTAGACTTCCTCATTAACCAGTACGGTGAGGAGAAGATGGCCCAACTGCTGGACATCTTCGGTCGCGGCGCGTATTCCGACGACGCTCTGATGGAGGCGTACGGGTTCGACCGCGATGGCCTGACGGCGCTGTGGTGGGAGTCGCTGGGCGCAGAGGTGCCGCCTTCGCTGAAGAGCAAAGCACCCACGCCGGCCGAGACCGGGCCGGCGCCCGCCGAAGAGAACCAGCCGCCGGCCGTGAAGGAGGCTCCGACCCAGGCGCCGGCTGCGCCGAAATCTGCGCCGCCGAAACAGCCCCAGCCTACCGGGCCGCTGGCCTGCTGTCTTGGGCTGCTGCCGGCGGGTATCCTGATCTTCGGCGGCCTGCGCTTCAGGGGTCGCCGGCGGGGGCAGTGATGTGAGGGCGAGCGTTCAGGGGGATGCGTCGATCTTGCCCAGATCAGGTGTTGCCCTCTGAACGCACTGGAGTAAAGGTGACACGCAGCCCGCGAACTCATTCACGGTGATGTCATCCCTTCGACAGGCTCAGGACAGGTCCGAACGGAGCGCCAGCGGAGTG
>JBHHTZ010000166.1:0-7528 GCA_046753605.1 Anaerolineae bacterium | reverse complement strand
CACAACGTGCCTCTGCGCCCGGTCTTCGACCCACTCCTGTCCCTGTTCTTCCTGTTGGGGCTGGGCGCGGCGGTTCGCCGGTGGCGACAGCCGGCCTACGGCCTGGTTCTGATCTGGACGTCCGTCATGCTGCTGCCGACCGTGCTGGCCGAGGACGCGCCCCACTTCCTGCGAGCCGCCGGCGTGCTGCCGGTCCTATTCCTTTTGCCGGCCATCGGCCTGTCAATCGTCGCCGGCTGGCTCACACCGCGATGGTCGCCTCGGGCCACTCGCACGATTGTGGCCGGCGCG
This sequence comes from Anaerolineae bacterium, assembly GCA_046753605.1. Taxonomy (GTDB): domain Bacteria; phylum Chloroflexota; class Anaerolineae; order Epilineales; family JAANWY01; genus JBHHTZ01. The sequence continues at coordinate 7,237 of JBHHTZ010000166.1, read as the reverse complement.
CTGGCCCTAAGCCTGGGGAGTACCAGCTACGATTACTTCGTTCAGCACACTCGCAGTGAGAACGCGTACTATCAGTTTGAAACCGGCGCATCGGAACTGGCGGCCGATGTGAATCAGTTTCTCAGTGAAAATGCGGACGGAGCAGCTTACGTTGATCGGACTCTCTGGGACGGATGGGCAGCGATTCGGTTCCTCATCAACGACCCAACGCGTGTGAATGTTCTCACAGACCACGCGCCAGCACCCCAGGCTAGCCCTGCCGTCCTGGTGGCGGTATGGCCGTTCGGGGAGCTGTCACGGTACCGCGACCTTCTCCCACAAGGAAGCATGATCTCCGTCCGCGAGGGTGCAATGGAGCGAGGCGACCTGGAACCAGAAGCCCGTCTCATGTACGTGTTGTTCCGGGCTGCGGCAAAGACCGATACTGACCTGCCGCTGGCGCTGTTCGGTGATGACATTGCGCTGCAGGAGGCCAGCATCGAGCCCCTGCCCGACGGCCGGCTGCAGGTGCATCTCGTCTGGGAATGCCGGCAGCGGATACCCACAGACTATTCCGTCACAGTCCAACTGCTGGGCCCGGCCGGCCTGATAACCCAGAACGACGGCCCGCCGGCCCTGGGCTACTACCCCACCAGCGCGTGGCAGCCCGGCGACCAGGTGATCGACGATCGGGTGCTGGAACTCCAGGCTCCCCGCGAGCCAGACAGCCAACAGATCATCGTTGCCCTCTACGACCCCAGCACGTTGAGCCGGCTGCCCGTCACCACGGCTGCTGGCCAGACGACGAATGATCACTACACGTTACCCAAACCGCCATAGCAGTCTGGATGGTCAAGATGGCTAGATGGCTAGATGGCTGATGGCTGATGGCTGGATGGCGGGACGGCGGGACACCACTCCGCGAGCCATCTTGCTATCTAGCCATCCGCCATCCGCCATCCGCCATCCGCCATCTATGCATTCACTCGCCCGGCGTGGGTGTTGCGCTGCCGGCTTCGGCTACTTTGGCCAACTCCTCATCTATGATCTGGCTCATCTGCTCGAAGTTAGCCAGGCCGGGAATGAGCTGCTCGTTGATGATGAAGCTTGGTGTGCCTTGCAGCCCGATCTTACGCGCCTCCTGCACCAGGCTGATGATAGAATCCCGATATCGATCCTCGTCCAGACACGTTCCGAAGTTTCCGGTGTCCAGACCCAGGTCCGCAGCCAACCCCTTCAGATACTCACCGCTTATTTCTTCCTCGAACTGCCGCTCGAAAAGCAGGTCGTGGTAGGGCCAGAACGCATCCTGCTCGCCGGCACAGTGGGCGGCCTCGGCTGCCAGCAAGGCCGACTCGCCCTTGACAACGAAATCAACGTACACCAGTCGAACTTTCCCGGTTGCGACGTATGCTTTTTCGACCTCACGGGCCACATCGCGGGCATACTGCCCACAGTACGGTCACAAGAAGTCAGAGAACTCAAAGATGGTAACCGGTGCAGTCTCGCTCCCCTTCATCGGCAGATTGAACGTCACCCCTCCACCTGAACTGGCTGCTTCGGTCGCCTCGGCAGTTACAGCCGGCGTGTCCGATGGCACAGTTGCGATGGTCGGCGCTTCCGTGGCCGTGGCGGTCGCCGGCCTGGTGGCTGTGGGTGCTTTGGTTCGAGTTGCCGTCGGTTCGATGGGCTGGGCCGGCGGCGGACCAGCGCAGCCAACGGTCAGCATCAGGACGACTGCCAGCACAGCCACGATCCCGACTGCGGACCCAGGATTCAACTTGCAGATCATATAACCTCCTTGAAGGCAGCCGGCAGGTGGCAAGCGGCTCACCGCCGGCGCTGTGCACGGTTGGGGTCTCGATTATAGCACAGACCCGCGCCTGGGGCTATTCACCCGATAGCCCGGGCTTGCGCAGCGAATCCGATATCTCTGCTCAGAGGCCCGTCCATCGGGGCATCCGCTGCGCAAGCCCGGGCGAAAGCATGGTCAAGGCAAGGGGCCAAAACAAAGAACCAGGGCGCTGCGAGGAGCCGCCCTGGTTCAATCATTTAGGAGGAGAAAACGCAATTACAATTATAGACCACTTCGCATCACCCCGTTCCAACGACAAGCCTACGATTCTCGTACGGTGAACAGCCGTCTGGCAGCGAGAGGTAGGTCTGATGATTGATAAACAGCAGCAGTGAACGGACTTGCCGAGAGAGCTTGTTAGCGAATCCAGTCGTAATTCGCCTGAATTTGCCCACAGAGGCACGAAGTTCACAACAAAACCACGGATTTTCCTGGAAATCACCCCCCCTTTATGGTATAATTACTGCCACTTGTGTTCAAGAGATCTCACATGCCCAAGAATTCAACGTCTGCCCATAAGTTTCTGATTGCCGGCCTGCTGCTGTTAGTAACCACTATCACAGCAGGTTGTGATAGACTGAGCCAGGTCTTGACGCCGGAGCCGACACCGCCTCCTGCGGTCACGGCGGAACGTGCGACCATCACGGTCGCACCACCGGAACCAGCCTCAACGCCGGCGCCCGATGTCGTGACTCTGACATTGTGGACGACAGAAGAGTTGGGGCCGGTGGGCCAAACGCCGGGTCAGCGACGGTTGTCGGCGCAGATTGCAGCGTTTGAAGCAGCCAACTCTGACGTACGAGTTGATGTTGTTTTGAAAAAGCCGTACGGCAAGGGTGGCATGCTGGACTTTCTGACCAGCACCGCCGCTGCGGTGCCGGCTGCATTGCCCGACGTGGCAATCCTGGACATTCGCGAACTTGCGACCGCAGCCCAACGCGAGCTGATCCAACCACTCGACGGCCTGATCACCCCGGAAGTTGCGCAGGACCTTGTCGCGCCGGCGCGCACCGCCGGCCAGGTCAACAACACCTGGTTCGGGCTCCCGTTTCAGGCCGATGTCCAGCATCTTGTCTACAACACAGACCTGGCCCCAACAGCGCCTGTCACCTGGACCGGCGTGCTGAGCGGCACAGCGCAATATCTATTCCCAGCCGGCGGTCAGGCCGCGGTTGCCGGAGAGGGAAGCCTGGTGAACGACGCCTTTGTTATCCAGTATCTCGGCGCGGGTGCGCGCCTGACAGGCGAGAGTGGCCAGCCGGCGCTGGACAAGGACGCCCTGATTGCCGTTCTGCAATTCTATGCCGATGGACTCGCAGCCGGCGTCATACCGCAGGACGCCACCCAGTACACTTCGACCGAAGACACCTGGCCAGTCTACCTGTCCGAGGAGGTCGGCCTGTCCAACGTCACGGCACACCGTTACCTGGAAAACCGGGCCAGCTTCAGGAAATCCTCCTTTGCACCGATCCCAACGCGGGACGGCGCGGCCACCAGCATCTTCAGAGGATGGGCATACGTCGTTGTATCTCAGCAGTCGAAACGTCAGAGAATCGCGTGGTCGCTCATCGAATGGTTAACGAGCCCCGATCAACTGCGTGAGTGGGCGCTGGCAGAAAGTTATCTGCCGCCCCGCCTGTCCGCCTGGCCTGACGACTCGGAAGACGAATACCTGCGTTTTCTGGCAGAACTGCTGCAGAGCTCTCAGGTCCGTCCCACAGGTGCAGCGCATGACGAGGTGGGACGTGCCCTGGAACGCGCCGTGCAGTCGATATTCACAAACACGGCCACGCCGGCCGAAGCAGCAACTCAGGTGATAGCGAGTGTACCGTAAAATGACACCAAGTCCGCCGTACGTGAGTCGGGCTTAGATTCCATACACTGTCTGAAAAAAGTTTACTCATAGATGCAACAAGGATTCAGGAAGTATGTTTGTCGATACAGCCATGCGCGATGATGCCAAGCGCCGCATCCGAGAAATCGGCGAAGCTGACATCGTCGTTGGGATACCCACATATAAGAACGCCCGGACCGCCGGCAGCATCATAGAGTCCGCTGCGGAAGGATTGGTACAGTACTTCCCCGATAGCAGCGGCGTCATCATTGTCTCCGACGGGATGTCCACGGACGACACCGTCCACGTCGCGCAAACCACACCCGTCACGGAATCCGTCGAGAAGGTCGTGACCCTGTACCAGGGCTTGTCCGGTAAGGGGAGTGCAATCCGGGCAGTGTTCGAAATCGCTCAAGGGCTGAACGCGCGAGTTGTCGTGTTGATGGATGCCGACGTGCGCAGCATGACACCGGCCTGGATCGAGGCCTTGGCCGGCCCAATCATGGCCGGTGACTACGATTTCGTCACGCCCTACTACAGCCGGCACCCGAACGAGGTTGCTATCAACGACCTGCTGGGCTACCCGCTGATCCAGGCGCTCTACGGTCCCAGCATTCGTCACCCTCTGGGCGGAGAAGTGGCACTGTCCGGCGAGTTGGTGAACTTCCTGGCCGACCGCGATGTATGGGAAACAGACGTCGCACGCTTCGGCATACATGCGTGGATTACCACCCTGACGATCGCGGCCGGTTGGCGACTGGCCCAAGCCGCCCTGGGCACAAAAACGCACGACTACAAGGACCCGACAATAGGCTTTGAGCCGAAGTTTCTCCAGGTGACCGGCACCATGTTCCGCCTGATGACAATCTATCGGCGTACATGGCCCTCAGTGACCGATGTTCGACCCGCTCCCATCTGGGGCAAACTCCCACTTGTGGCCCCAGAGGCTATCCCGTCGGCACTGAATCCCATTTGGGATGCCTTCAACAAAGGAGTGTCCCGCTTCTGGGACCTGTGGCCGACCATCCTGATGCCAGATAACTGGGACGGCGTGCGACAGAACCTCCACCAGACCGGCGAGTGGTCCTATCGGCTCGATATGTCACCCGAGTTGTGGACACGAGTAGTGTATGACTTCGCTGTGGTCTATAACAAAGGAGAAGGGGACCCCGACAAGGTGGTAACTGCCTTGCTGCCGTTCTACTACGCTCGCAAGGCCAACCTGATAGAACAGGCTGTTGAGTGGGACTACGAAACGTACGACCAGCACATCCACGAGCAGGCCGAGCTGTTCAGAAAGTTCAAGCCGTACTTGATAGAGCGCTGGGAGAGCTATCTCCCGTGGAGCCGAATCGAGTTCTAGGGCAGTAGGGGCAACGCGGCATTAGGCTGATTCAGCCCGCATTGCCGTTCGCACGCGAACACGCCTCGGTTCGCGCATCAGCTTGCCGGCTGGCGTCCCCCGCTGTCAACCTCTGCGATGTCCGATTGCCCCTCCGTCGCCTCCGGCATCGCCGGAGCGGACTCGACCTCCCATGCACTGTCGGGACCCGTCTCGGGTTCGCGCAGGACGTAGAAGGCCATGCCGGCTGACAACAGCGTGATGATGCCCGCTAGCGCAAAGACGGTGCGCAAGCCCAACAGATCGCCCAGGAAGCCGGCCATACCCATGGAAAGCGTCGTCGCCGCGCTGATCACGGTGTTTACGGCGCTCTCCACCCGACCACGCTTCTCGTCTGGCACGATGGCCTGCAGCAGAGCTGCGATAGCCGCACGAGAGGCCACCATACATGCGCCGATCACAAAGGTCATCACCAGCACCAGCGTGAAGTCGGGCGCCAGCGCGAACCCCAACAGAGCCAGGCCCAGCAGCCCCATGCCCCCACTGACCACGAGGCCGGTCCGCATGCGACTGGCATAGTTGCCAACCAAGATGCCGCCCGCTACCATGCCGATGCCCAACACGGACACCAGAAACCCGAAGCCTGTCGCACCGATGCCCAGTTCTTGACTCAGGTAACGCACGCCCAGCACAATGATCGAGCCCAGGCCCAGCATCGCCACGCCTGCAGTGATGCTTACGTTGAGAATCGTGCGGCTGCGGCGAATGAACGTGATACCCTCTTTGAGCTGTTCCCAGACGACTTCAACCGACGCCTTCTCGTCGTCGGCGCGCTTCTGTGCGATGGAGATGGTTGCTATGGCCGCCGCAGAGACGAAGAACGTAGCGGAATCGAAAGCGAAGGCGAAGGCTGTCCCAAACCATCCCACCACCAGGCCGGCCAGCGTTGGGCCAAGCGCCATCGAGACGACCTGTGTGCCCTGGACCAGGGTGTTGGCCGGCAGCAACAGCTCTTCGCTCACGATGTTGGGGAGCACAGCGTTACGCGCCGGCGCGAAGAAGATGCCCATGCTGCCCATCACGAAGCCGACCACGAAAAAGACCCAAATCTGCTGGGGAGAGTGGACTGTGAGAAGAGCAAGCACTGCCAGGCCCCGCACGACATCCGAGACGATCATAGCGAGTTTGCGGTCCAGGCGATCGACAAAGACGCCGGCAATCAGCCCGAACAGAAGCGTGGGCAACCCGATGGAGACGCCCATCGCCCCCAGAGCCAGCGAGGAGTCCGTCAGGCGCTGAATAACGTCCAGCGTCGCGATGAGCATGAAGCTGTCGCCCACCTGCGACACCAGCAGGCCAACCCACAAGGCCCGGAAGTTGGAGTTGCTCAGGGCAACTCTGAGCGTGGCCCGATTGTTCACCCGGTTCCTTTCACCAGCGTAGGATCCGTCAATGCTTGTATTTCGTCTCTAAACGACCATTCTTGAGGCGAGCCGAGGGTTGGAACTAAGGCATCGAGGAACAGGAGCAAGGCTCGGCAGAACGGCTCACCCCTGCTCCCCTGCTCCCCGGCTCCCTAGCACGGGTTTTCGGGCCCGGTCGATGTGTCGCTTCAAGAACCAAACGAATAGACCGACGAGCACAAGCGCAATGGGGATGTCGAAAGGTCGCATGATGGCGCGCAGCTCTTCCCATCGCGAACCGAATTGATAGCCGCCCCAGGTCAGCGCCGCGCACCAGAGGAATGAGCCAACGAAGGAGTAAGCTGTAAACCGCCAGATAGGCATGCGCGCCACGCCGGCCGGCAGCGAGATAAACGTTCGAACGATGGGCAGCAACCGCGAGAAAAAGGCCGTCGGTTCACCCCAGCGCTCGAACCACCGGTCCGCCCACTCAATGTCGTGCTGCGAAATGAGAACGTAGCGCCCATATTTCTCGAGGAGAGGCCGGCCACCATACGCGCCCAGGTAATAGGACGCGATGGATCCGATGGTACAGCCCAGCGCCCCGTAGAAGCCGCCGGCCAGGAGTGCGTACCACTGGGACTGTCCCCGCGCCTCTACCAGCATCCAGCCGGCCAGAGGCATCGTGACCTCGCTGGGGATCGGGATGTTTGAGCTTTCCAGCGCCATTATCGCAACAACGCCGGGCCAGCCCATCGCATGAAATAACGTTTCCAGAAACTGAACGATCTGTTGTTCGATGCCGTGCAAAGAGATCTCCTCTG
>JBHHTZ010000165.1:0-7529 GCA_046753605.1 Anaerolineae bacterium | reverse complement strand
CGACTCGACGCACCACGAAGCCCCATCTCAACCGAGGATCTCCTCCAACGGCCGGCGCAACTCCGATGGCACAACCATCAGCAACTGCCCATCCACTGTTGCTTCTGCCAGCAGCCCGCGGAGTCGCAGCCGGCCCATCAGCGTCGCCGGCTCGTGGGACTGCCAGTACGCTGACTCCTCCAGATCGTTTCCGTAGCCGGCATCGAACTCCTCCCACGGCATACTGCTGCCCCTCTCCAGCACCTGCCGCAGGGCATCCCGCTCGTCGTCGTCCAATCTGGCCACGATACCTTCCAGCAGGTCCCGATCTTCGAGCACGGAGATGATTCTCTCGACCAGTTCCGCCTTGCGCAATGCAGTCCAGCCTCCCCAGGGGATTACCACCCTGGCCATCCCCGTCAGCGCATCTTTGGTGTAAAGAGGCAGCGTCTTGGACAGAGATGGGTTCGGCGTGGTAAGCCTGGCCTGTAGCCGCGCGCGCTTAGCCTGGTCGCGCTCGCGCTGCCGTCGGGCGAAGGACTCCCAGCCCGACCGGATGGGGGTGACGAACTCAAGGTGCTCTAGCAACCCTTCAGCCGGCTCGTAGCCTGGCAGTATCTGCAGGGCCGCTTCCAGAGTTTGACGGGCTGCTTCATACTCCTCGTGGTGGAGTGACAGGCGAGCCTGAATGTACGAGTAGAAAGCCATCTCCTGTGGCCGGAACCGCGTCACATCGGCCAGCGGCGCCAGCATCTCCTCCGCACCCTCGACATCATCCTCGTCGAGAAGATAGAGCGCCAGATTGGCGCGCGGGAATACGTAGGTTGGATCGATTTCCAGCGCCGCGCGGAACATCTCTTTGGCTCGCTCCTGATCTCCACGCTGGTCATACAGGGCGGCCAGGTTGTTGTAGCCTTCTTTGGCGCGGGGTTCCAAAGCTATCGCGCGTTGCAACAGCCGTTCAGCCCGTTTGAGATCATTGCGCTTGAACGCTGCCAGACCTTCGTTCAGCAAGCCAGCCACCTCGGGGGAATAAGGTCTCTCCTCTTCTTCACTAATCTCGTATTGGCGCAGTTGGATTTCTCGCCATTCTCCGTCGCTCCACACGCGCAGGGTTTCGTCTTCGGCAATCTGACCGGCCTGCGCCAGGGTGAACAGGGCCTGCATCCGGGTTTCGTCATCGCCGGCCTGGCTTAGCCCAAATCGACGCAGGGCGGCATAGGCCGCCGGCGTAGCGGCGACCGCCAGGATGCTCATGCCGGCGTCGGGTTGGTTTTCCTCCCGGATCAGCTTCTCCGCCACGCGGACAATCTGGGGAAATCGAGCCAGGATGCGCTCCAGCTCCCGGCGAAACTGCCGAGACGACATCTCGTCCTGGCGAGTCACCAGTTGAACGAACGTCTCCATCCCTTGCCTGGTGATCAGTTCGCTGCTGTGGAAGTATGGAAAACGCTCGGCCCAACCCGGCCCGGTTTGCCCTGCTTTCAACGCTGTGAGCAAGTCCTCCGCCCAGGGCACGACATCTCGCAGGGCCTCCAGCCGGCGTCGCGCGTCACGCCGCCGATTCGTGTTCGCCTCCGCGACAGCTAGGAACAGTCGGGCCTGTTGTAAGCGAGGAAGCACCTTTGCCCGCCCCTTATCCAGGGGTTTCAGCAACTCATACACGCTCTCATCTTCGCCCAGGATGGCAGCCGCTTCCGCCTTCTTCTGTCGGTCAGATTCCGCATCTGGCGTGATCTCCCGCAATCTTGCCCACAACTGCCACGCTTCCGATTCTTGCCCGGTCCAGGCCAGAAAGCGGATGGCGTTGCTCAGGGCCTGGATGTTTTCGGGAGAGTATGACAACACCTCACGCGCGGCGGCGATGGCCTCGGCCGGCTGACCATTGAAGAACAACGCTATGGAAAGATTATTGTAGGGCGGGGGCCAATTGCTCAGCAGCTTAACGGCTCGACGATTGGCAGCAATACAGGCCGGAAAGTCGCCGGCGTGCAAGGCGTGCTGACCCTCTTCCAGATGGCGAAAGCCCTTTTCCACCTGCCCCACCGGAATATCCAGGTGATGGGCCGTTTCGATCATGTCTTGTTCCAGCGAGGCCACTATCTGGCGCGCCTCATCGACCTTTGGAATCTCGACCTGCTGTCTGAACATCTCGCGAAAGGCGTGCAGGGCGTGTTCATGTAGTTCAAGGTCCAGGTAGAGAGACGCCAACGGCAACCAATAGACCGGGTCGTGGCTCAACTGCACTGCCTGCTCATAGCTGGTCAACGCGCTCCAGGGATCGCCGGCGCTGAAGCGGGCAAAGCCAAGGTGGTAGTGCAGCTCACCCACCCGAGGGTACGACTTCAGCAGCGGCTCCAACAGATCAATCGCCTCTTGCGGACGTCCACGCTCAATCAGGCTCTGCGCCTGCACCAGGCTGCGCTCCAACTGCGGCGCAGGCTGCGGCCGCCGCGCAGAGCGCGGGCGCGCCCGCACCCGGCGTCGCCTCCTTCGTTTGGCCATGGGAACCTCCAGGGATAAGACGAACCTACCACAATGTCATCAGCACCAATTATAGCACAGCACACGATTTGGATCACATCAGCGCCTCCGCGGGCGATTTGTTCCTGAGGGTCGGCACGGAGTATAATCACCGCCAAATCGTCAGGACGTTGACGAGCAATGCCTCAGCTTACGCTTGCGACGGATTGTCAGATTCGTCGCCAACTTGATTTGACTTTCAGCTTCACTGTGTTATCCTTGGACAAAGACATCTGATTCACAATACGCGCCGTTGGCTGCCCTTACGAGGGAATCGAAGCAATGACTGAATACCTGGCGAACGAAGAAAATGAGTTCTCGTCAGATCGTGTCGTTCGAGAAGCCCGCCAGTTGGCCCTTGATGAACTGTTTCGCACTCCCCAGGCGGAGCACAGCCTCGCGATAGATCATTCCTTCCCCGAGAAGTTCGTTGATGAGCTTTCTCGACGCGAAGTGTTCAATAAACACCTCTTCCGTCCGAATACTTATCTGCATAAGTGGTGGGCGCGGCGATGTGGTTCCACGTTTCGTGCCATACTCAAACAGTTTGTACCCGACGGAGAGCGTCGTGATTACTACGCACCTGGTGGGTTGGAGGGCAAAACTGTGCTCGACCCCATGATGGGCGGTGGCACAACCCTTCATGAGGCCATTCGGTTAGGAGCGAATGTCATTGGGGCAGACATTGACCCTATTCCAGTTGTGCAGGTTCGTGCTACACTCGCCAGCGCCAACCTGGCGGACTTACGGGCTGCCTTTAATCGATTCTTCACCGATCTGTACAACTGTTTGGGGCATTATTTCGAAACTGAATGTCCAACATGCCAAAGAATCGTGGACTCTCGATACACGCTTCACGGTCTGCGCAAAAGCTGTGCTTGCGGGGAGGTTGTACAAATTGACCAATATGATTTACGCCACGAGGCTGACAGAAAGATTCGCATCTGGCCGGAGAGTTGGGAGATTACTGATGGCCGAAACGGTCCTGAAGCCCCGGCTAAAGTCACGCGCTTGATCACCAAAGCGGAAAAACGATGCCCCACTTGCGGGCAGGACTACGAGGAATTGCTTGATGTGCCCTTTTACGCCCGCTACGTGCCGATTGCAGTTGTGGCTACTTGCGATGAGCATGGTCTGTTTTTCCGTTCGCCCGGTGAGCTAGATATGGCGCGAATTGACCAGGCTGAGGCGCAGCGGGACAGGTTGACCTTCGGGCCGCTCGACGACTTTCGGGTGAAGGATGGGCCCAAGTCGGGTGATTTGCGGAAGCACAACATCAACTCGTACCTTGACGTTTTCTCGTCTCGTCAACTGCTGTATATTCACCAGGCAATTCAGCAACTCAATGAGTACAAGGGCGTGACTAGACTCAATCTGGGGTTACTCGTATCTACGTCCCTTGAATTCAATTCCATGCTCTGCGGTTACAAGGGCTGGTACAAACGCCGGCCAGGAGCTATTCGACATGTTTTCGCCCTGCACGCCTACTCTTTCCCCTACACGGCCCTGGAGAACAATCCTATCAATCGCCGCAAATCCTCTGGCAACCTGCAGCAACTCTTCCACGATCGCATTGAACGGGGGCGGAAATGGGCGATGCTCCCTATTGAGCGAAGAATTCGACAGGATGGCAAAAGTGAGTTAGTCAAGATACCCGGAGAGGTGGATGGTGGCATTGAGGTTGCTACTCAAACCGATCTGAATGCCGGCCGGCAGACATTCTGGCTGATTCATGGTGATTCACGCAATCTGCCAATTCATAGCCAGTCCGTGGATCTGATTGTAACCGATCCTCCCTATTACGACAGTGTGCAATACAGCGACCTGGCAACCTTTTTTAGGGTGTGGCTGGCCCGCCTGCTCCCTGGCGAAGTTAACTGGACTTATGATGAAACCCACAGTGCTGTTGCAACCCAGGCAACTAACGACACCAGCAGCTTTATGACGGTGTTGGCCGGTGTTTTCTCTGAGTGCGGGCGCGTGCTGAAGCGTCATACAGGTCGAATGGTATTTACGTTTCATCATTGGGATCCCAACGCCTGGGCAGAACTTACAATTGCCCTAAAAAGCGTCGGCTTTCGGCTGATGAACGCCTATGTCGTGTTTTCAGAGCACCCTATCTCAGTTCATATTAACAATCTCAACTCGATCAAGCATGATAGCATCCTGGTGCTTGCTCTTGATGGCGGCGAGCCGGCTGTTCCCTGGTCGCCGCTGGCGGCTATTGACACCGGTGACAGTGCAACCTTCTGCCGGCAATGCAGCGTGACATTGGGCTGGTTGTTAGCAAGTGAGCACCCAGCCACTGAGATTCGTTCTGTGTGGAAGGCGCTCATCCAGGGACCAGATAGATGAGAAACACAGGTAATCGCCCAGCAGAGGTCTTTGGATACCTGATTGGAGACCAGTCAGTAGAAGCACACGATGCCCGTGAGAAGTACTGGCGCCCATTCGTAAATGGTCGTTGTAAGAAGAAAAGCCGGCTGGTTGATTTCCCCTTTGGGGTCTGCACAGCGGAACACAGAGGCGAAATACACACGATCTGCCCCCGCCGTTTCGAGGAACCCGGCACGATTCAAGGTGTCTCCAAGGTCCTGGAAGATATTGCCTTGCACTATTTCGGTGATTTCAACAATACCATCGTCTTCTCCGAGGTTAGACTGCCTAATGTGGGCAGTGTAGACTATGTCCTCGTCCGTCACAAACCAATGAAACCCAAAGTAGAGGATTTTGTATCTGTCGAATTTCAATCCGATTCAACGACCGGTACAGGGGAGTTGGTTAAGGCGATACTTGATTTTCTTGAAGGACATGACGTGCAAGAACGCACATACAAGTTTGGTATGAACACCTACGACACTATCAAGCGTGCGATAACCCAGCTGATAAACAAAGGTATTGTATATGAAGCCTGGGATACAAAGTGTTACTGGGTATTTCAAGAATACATCTACGCAAACCTAGTCAATCGATATGGCTTCAAAGAGAACGGGTTCTCATCCAAACATGCCTCTCGGTTCGCGTTGTACAACATCGTCCGCAAGCATAGTCACTTGACTCTCAGCCCAAGTCGCTTCATTTCCACCACCGTAGACGAGGTATACCAGGCAATGCGAAACAACCCTGGTCTGCCTAGCAAGGACAAGTTCGTACAGCACCTGAACACCAAGCTGAAAGCCAGGCTCAGTGTACAGTTCAGATGAACCATGACCACCGCTGAAATCATCGCCATCGGCAACGAACTGCTGATTGGACACACACTGGACACCAACACCAACTGGCTGTGCCGGCAAATCACCGGCCTGGGCGGTCAGGTCCGCCGCGCCGTGATGGTGCAAGATGACCTGGACGCCATCGCGCGGGAGCTGCACGACGCCCTGGGTCGCGAGACCGACGTCATCGTCACCACCGGCGGGACGGGGCCGACGGCAGACGACCGCACGCTGGAAGCCATCGCCGGCGCTCTGGGCCGGCCTCTGGCCAAAAACGACGAAGCCCTCCGCATGGTCGAGCGTCGCTACAACGAGTTCTACGAGCGTGGCCTGGTAGACCAACCCGGACTGACCGACGCCCGGCGCAAGATGGGCCGGCTGCCCCAGGGCGCACAACCCATCTTCAATCCCGTCGGTGGCGCGCCGGCTGTCCGGCTCGATGTCAATGACACTACCATCATCACCCTGCCGGGCGTGCCCCAGGAACTCAAAGGCATCTGGCAAGGCCCGTTGCAGCCAACCCTGACCGAGCTTTTCGGCCAGGGCGCTTACCTGGAACGAACCATCACCACCGACTGTCCAGACGACTCGGTGCTGGCTCCCCTGCTGGCCCAAGTTGTCCGGCGCCATCCTGATGTGTACATCAAGTCCCACGTCAAACCTTTCGGCACGGCAAAGCAGCAGATTCGCGTGACTTTCTCGATGGCCGGCGACACCCATGAGGCGGTCGAGGCCGGCATCGATAACGCCATGCAGGACTTCGAAGAGACGCTGCGCAAGGCTGGCTTTGAGGTCAGGCCTGGCGAACAATAAAATTGCTCACTGCGCTACGAACATAATCTTGTAAGTAAGGAGATATGGCCCGACTGATCTTCATGTTTCTCGACGGCGTGGGACTCGCCGAGCCGGTCGACAGCAACCCGTTCGCCACAACCCCCATGCCGGCCCTGCAATCCCTGATCGGTGGGCCGCTGGTGGCCGGCCGCGAGATCGACGAGCCAGGGTTGCTGCTGAAGCCCATCGACGCGACGCTGGGCGTAGCCGGCCTGCCCCAAAGCGCCACCGGCCAGATGGCCCTCTTCACCGGCATCAACGGGGCAGCGATCATCAACCAGCACCTGTCGGCCTGGCCCACCGAGCCCCTCATCGGGATCATCGAACGAGACAACATTCTAAAGTGGGCTGCCGAACACGGCCATTCGCCGACCTTCGCCAACGCCTACAGCCCAGCCTACTTCGAGCGGGTGAAGCGGAACCGGCGCCGGCATTCGGTCACGACGCTGTGTACGCTGTCCGCCGGCCTGCCCCTGCGCGACGTGGCCGACCTGCTGCGCGGCCAGGCAGTGTACTGGGACATCACCCACCACGCACTGCGTGAGCGCTATCAGATCGACGTGCCGCTGCGCGACGCAGGGGAAGCGGGCCGTAACCTGGCCCGCCTGTCCGCCGACCACGAACTCGTCGTCTTCGAGTCGTTTCTCACCGACGTGGCCGGCCACCGCTATGGGCAGGTCAGCGCTGCTGCTGTGCTCAAAACCGTCGATCAGTTCCTGGCCGGCGTGCTGGCCAACATCGCCCCCGACGTCACCGTGCTCATCACCAGCGACCACGGCAACATCGAGGACCTCTCAACCAAAGAACACACCCACAACCCGGTCCCACTCCTCGCCATCGGACCGCATGGAGGAGGGTTTCGAGAGGCGCGAGCGATCACAGATGTTGCGGAGAGAATCAGGGCGATCTTGTGTGCATAACACCGGGTCAGCGCGCACGTCACATATCCCGTGACCGCCCTCACACAATACGCAATACGCA
>JBHHTZ010000164.1:0-7544 GCA_046753605.1 Anaerolineae bacterium | reverse complement strand
GTAGCACGGGCACTTCATGCCCGTGCGGGCGCCGGCTGAGATGCAACGCGCTATTCCGGATTATTTTCTCAATCTTCATCAATCGTTCCGGTGAACGACTGAAGTCGTTACTACGGGTTCTTTGTCTTGCAAACTACGGGCAGGCACCGCCACCGAGCCCGGAACCGCTTTGAAGCCACTTGTACAGGCGCGCGAAGGTAGCGTCGTCGATGTGGGTGGCCTGATGCTCATCGATGTTGTCCGCCGTTTGTCGCATATTAGCAAGCTCGACCACCGTCGGGTCGTTGAGCGACACCAGAGCAGGCGCCTTTAGACTGCCTTGAGCAAACGCACCGTGGCAATCGTTGCACCGCAAGGCCGTCCACAATGTCATCCCCTGCAATTCCGCACATGCCTCTGGCGGAACCGTGGGCGTCTTCTCTCCGGCCGGTCGTTGCACAGCCACCAAGCCGCGCAGCCACGCATAGAGATCGCCGGCGTCCCGCATCGGGATTTCCGCCTTGTCAAAGCCCGGGTGAGGCGGTGCGGTAGTGCGAAGCTTCTGCTCAAACTCGTCTAGCAGCAGGTCTGTGGCAGCCAACGCCGGCCCGATTCCACCGCCGGCCTGGGGCCCATGGCAGGCGTTGCACTTCTTGTCAACCCACACCTGATACCCCCGAGCAATGTCCGGGACAGGCGAGACGACTGCGGTCGGGCTGACCGTAGCTGGCTTCACCGGGGATGCAGGCGGAGCGACGGCAATCGGCTGCTGGCAGGCAGTCAGGAGTACCACGGCCAGCAAAAGGGCAGCAAGGACACACCTGATCTTCGTAACCATTTCGTTTGCCTCGTTTCGTTACTACTCAGCCACCCTCCCGCAGGTTGCGACGCGCAATGGCTTTGCATCCGAAAAAAGGCCTTGAGGCAGCAGTTTTCGGACAGAGAGGCTTCGAACCTGCGGGAGGGTGAGTGGTTGCCTCATTTCTATCTAGCGCGCCAGCACAGGCAGGAAGTGCGAGACCTGGCCGGCGTACACAAAGACGTAGCGCAACAGGAAACCACCCATCAACACCAACAGACTGCTGACGATGCCCAACTGCCGGCTGTATTTAATCGCCCCCTCTTTCAGGATGAGAGGAAAGAGCTCATACCCCTCGATGGCCAGCGGCGCCAGCAACCCCAGCAGAATCACCCCTCCCCAGAAAGCCAGGGTGAATGGACCACCCAATACCAGTTGAAGCGAATCAGCCGAACTCCAGGTGTTGAGGGTCTGGTGCAGGAAGAAGGGGATGATGATGAAGATTTCCAGCACGATAAGCACCGCGTCTACCGAGACCAGCAGGTGACGCTCATGGCTGAGGGCCTCCGGGTCCACCAGCCGGCCAGCCAGCGCCACCACCAGCAACAGGAAAGCCACGCCCGTGGACAGGGCCGAGAACAGAAAGAGCTGGGCGACCATGGGCGTGTTCCAAAACGGACGGGCCGGTATCGCGCCCAGGAGCACGCCGGTGTACATGCCCACACCCAGGGACAGCGGGAAACCAACGGCCGCCAGTACACCGCGCCCCATGCGCACCAGCCGCCGGCTCATGGGCCGCCAGCGGCGGGGGTGAAGGAGATCACCGGTCGTGGCCGGCACACGCACCAGATTGCGAAACGGCAACGGCAGCCAGAATACCAGGTAGATCAACGACACCACCACAAACAGGGTCAGCAGCCAACTGCCGATGGACATGGGCGAGGTGAACTGGATCGTGGCGAAGAGCCGCCAGAAGTGGAGCGGTCGCCCCAGGTCGAAGATCAGCATGAACAGGCCGAGCATCAGCGGCCAGGGAGCCAGCAGAGCGCCCAGGCGGGCGATGCGGCGGTACCGACCGCCGCCCAGATAGGTGGCCAGGCCGGACATGGCGTACATGCCAGCGCTGATGCCGGCCGTGTAAAGATAGATGATCACCAGAAAGCCCCACTCGGGTTTCATGGGACTCGCGCTCAGGCTCCGGAGAAATGGGTCGTACGTTGCAGGCATTTTACACGTGCCTCCCTCAATCGATGATGTAGAAGATCGCCGGCCCGGTCCCTGCTTCGGGATAGACGGTGGTGTACTGGTGGGTAGCCAGCAACTTCGAGACTTCGCTTTCGGGATCGTTGATGTCACCGAAGTGGCGGGCGCCACCCACGCACGTCTCCACGCAGGCCGGCGGTTCGCCTGCGTCCAGGCGATGCACACAGAACGTACACTTGTCCACCACGCCGCGCTCCTCGTCGAAGTAGCGTGCATCGTAGGGACACGCCTGCATGCAATAGCGGCAGCCAATACACCTGTCGTAATCGATGAGCACCAGGCCGTCTTCGCGGCGATATGTGGCTCCCGTCGGGCAGACGCGCTCACAGGGCGGGTTGGTGCAATGGTGGCAATTTTCCGGCGCGAAGTAGAGACTGACGTCGGGGTAGGACCCTTTTTCGTAGTGGGCGATCCAGTTGCGGTGATGGCCAATGGGCACGTTGTTCTCCACCGAGCAGGCCACCATGCACGCCTCACAGTCGATGCACCGCTTAGGCTCCATCACGAATGCCCAGCGAGGCGTCTTCTTCGTTGTATCCGCCATTCTCATCCACTCCATACAAAAGACAATTGTCAATTGACAATTATCAATTGACAATTGACAATCATCACGCCTTCGTCACTTTCACCGTGGTCTGGCTCAACGCCTGCGAGCCGCTGATGGGATCCGTGAAGGTGAGGTGCAGGTCGGAATCGCTGGCGCCGGCACCGTAGGCCGTGCGCAATGCCTTGCTCACATGGCCGAAGCCCGGCGTCATGTAGACACAATCGGGGCGAATGCGTTCGGTTACGTGGACCCGTGTCTTCACCTTGCCGGCGGCGCTCTCCACCCACACCTCGTCACCATCGGCAATGCCGCGAACGGCGGCCGCCTGGGGGTGAATCCAGAGCGGATTCGCCGGCGCCCGTTCGTGCAGCAGCTTGTTGTTGTGCGTAGCGAACTGGGTGTGCTGGGCCACTTTCCCCGTCAGCAAGTAGAACTGCCCTTCCGGCGCTTCAGGCGGCGCTTCCCAGGTGGGCACGGCCGGAAAGCCGGCGTTGCGCAGCACTTCGCTGGCCAGTTCGACCTTACCGCTGGCGGTGTTCCAACTCAGGCTCTCTTCCGATGTGTGTTCCTCCGGCAGGCGGTAAAAGCCGCGCTGCTTCAAATCCTCCAGCGTGATGTCCAGCGGCTCGAGCTGCTGTCGCAGGTAGTCCTCCTCGTCCTCGTACTGGAAGTAGTCCCCCAGCCCCAGGCGTTCGCCCAACTGCTTGAAGATCCACAGGCCGGACTTGCTCTCGCCCAGCGGCTCGACGGCCGGCTGGCGGATGAACACCGTACCATCCACCACGGCCAGCGGGTCGTACCGCTCCAGATAGCTGGCCTCGGGCAGCACCACATCGCTGAACCAGGCTGTGTCGTTCAGGCTGATGTCGATGGTGACGATGAAATCCAGCTTGCTGAAGGCCTCCAGGGTCTTGCGGCGTTCGGGCAACGAGTTGACCGGGTTCTGGCGATAGATGAACCAGCCGTGGGCCTGGTAAGGCTCGCCGCTCAGGACGTTGTCGCGAATCTCCTGGAACACTCCCAGCTTGAAGGGCACCAGCGGATATTTCCAGGGCAGGCCGTCCAGTCGCAGGGCAGAGACGCGCGGGTAAGGCGGCTGAGGAATGCGGCCCAGGCCGCCGCCACCCTCGCCGCCCGCCGGCTGCAAGCCGCCTGGCTGCCCCCAGTTGCCCACCAGCGCGTTCAAAATGGCAATGGCACGCTCGGTCTGGAAAGAATTGACAAAATTGCTGGTGCGCCAGTTGGGATGGGCAAAGGCGTGGGGCGCCGCCAGAGCAAATTCGTGAGCGATGCGTCGGATGGCGCCGGCCAGAATCTCGGTCTTCGTTGCAGCCCACTCGGGGGTATAGGCTCGCACCGCCTCCTTCAGTTCATCGAAGCCCACCGTGTATTGGTCCACAAACTCCTTGTCATAGAGATCGTTGAAGATGATCTCGTGGATCATGGCCAGGTGGAACGCCAGGTCGGCGCCCGGCTTGACCGGCAACCAGTCTGTCGCCTTGGCAGCCGTCCTGGTGAAACGGGGGTCCAGCACCACCACCTTAGTCCCTCGGGCAAGGGCCGCCACCAGGGCCTGGCTTTCGGAGTTGGAGATCGCTCCCAGAAGATTACGGCCCGTGTAGATGATGTACTGAGCGGCGCTGTAGTCGCGACCCGGCTCCTCCAAACCATAGGTCAGCAGGTTGGCCACGATCATCGCATTGAAGCATAAAGAGCGCTGTGTGCCGTAGTTAGGCGAGCCATACGCCTTGAGCAGGTTCTCGAACTGGGTCTGGATCAGGTTGTGCGTGGTGCTGAAGATCATGGCCTCCGAGCCGTATTTCTCCTTGATCTCCAGCATGCGCTGGGCCACGTAGTCCAGGGCCTGGTCCCACGAGACACGCTGCCATTGACCGCTCCCCCGCTCGCCGGCCCGGATCATGGGGTACAGCAGCCGGTCGGGGTCGTAGAGCGTGGCCACGCCGGCCTGCCCCCGCGGGCACAGCATGCCGTTGGAATGCGAATGGTGCGGATTGCCGTCCAGCTTGTAGACCTTCCCATCCTTCACCTTGGCGACCAGGCCGCAGCGCCACACGCATTGTTCGCACAGGGAGTGGACCTCGCGATCGAAGACCACGGGCGGCAGGTGGCTCAGCTTCTCCTCGGGCGAAAGCAGGCCGTCCGCCCCCACGCCGGCAAGCTTACCCCCCAGGGTGAACGCGGCAGCCGTGCCGGCCGTAAGCCCCAGAAACGTACGGCGACTGATCGGTTGGTCCAGCAGCGCTGTTTCGTCCCTCGTACTTCCACTCTTCATCACTCACACCTCTTTGCCAACACACCCTTACTGGGTACTTGAGATTAGAGATTGGAGATTGGAGATTACTTTCGCTAACTGCAATACCCAATCTCCAATATCCAATAACCAATCTCCAACCCCCTCTCGCTAAAGCCGCGCTACTCGGCCGTCTGCCCCCTCAGGTCTCCCGTCTTGCCCAGCACGTAGAACAACATCAGCGTAATCTGCGTGAACAGGATGATCACAAGCCAGTGATTGACGTGGAACAGATCGGGCAACGCGGTGCTGCCGACGTTGGCGATGGCCGAAATCTTCGGGAAGACCTGTTGGTAAGTCAGGCCATAGCCAATCGCACCCACCAGAAAGCCGAACAGACCGGGGATCAGATAGTCCAGATTACCTTGGCCGCCACCGGCGACGCAGGTTCCCGGTCAGAAGCCGGCCCCGGCCATGCCCACCCCGAAGATCAGGCCGCCGATGAGGTTGCCGGCCACGTAGGTGGGCGTGATCTTCGTCAGGGCAAGCACGCCCAGGTCTTGCAGACCGTAGAGGCCGATCATGCCGACCACCAGGGCCGACATCATGAACTTGAGCACGGCCAGATCGGTGAAGCGAAAGACGTTGACGATCTTGTGGTATTTGGTCAGGCCGGCCTTCTGCAACAACCAGCCGAAGGCGAAGCCGAAGATTAGCGCAAGCAAGTAGTTGAACATGATGAACCCCTTTCACCCCTGAGGCGAGCAATGAACTGCCCGCCTGCTACAAAGAAATCTGTTGAAACACGTTGTATGCACGGCGAAACAGTGCGTTGAACCGCACTTCGCGTATCAGCCAGCGAATGATGAAGTCTGAGAATTCGGTCAGGGTACGTTTTCCAAACGAGCCTCGTCTCTGCGACGCCGCCCGCCGATGAAGTCGGCGGGCTACAAAGCTGCGCCCCATCAATGGGGCTCTACCGCCTGAAAAGGCGCCGAAAGCCCGATTCATCGGGCGCCGCTTCGTAGCACGGGCACTTCATGCCCGTGCGGGCGACGGCTGAGAAAAGCACCACGTATTACCCGATTATTCTCTCAAACTTCATAATTCGTCGGCTAATACCTGCTACGGTACATGATCAGGGCGGTGGCGATGCCAGAGGCAAACATGGCAGCAATGAACAGGAAGGCGGCCGGCGCGAGAGCAACACCACCCGCGATGGCCAGCCCGCTGGTGCAGCCGCCGGCAATGCCCGCCCCGTACTCCAAAATGATGCCGCCGACGAAGGCCACCCCCCAGCGCTTCCAGCGACTTGGCCCGAACACAGCCCGCCATTGACGGTCCGGCACGGCCTCCAACCGGAAACTGTCGGAGAGTTTAGCGGCCGCAAAGGCGCCGACGAAAACGCCGACCACCAGGATCACCTGCCAGGAAATGCCTGGAGGCATGACGAATCTGAAGTACATGTTCTTGGCCGCCAGGCCGGGGGCAATCGCCTTCAAGATAAGCCCGCCGATATTCTCGAACGATCCTGAAGCGCCGAGGGACTGGTGACTGAGAGCCACGATGAGCACCGCCACTAACCCCAGAGCAGCCCCCGACCAGATGGGAGACCATTCTTCTTTCTTTAGTGCACGTACAAACGCGTTCACATCAATCCCCTCTCTACAGCTCCTTGCGCAGCGCCATCAGCAACTCCATCTCCGGCGCATCCAGATGCGACACAGCGGCCAACAAGTTCAGATCCAACTTCGCGACGGCTTTCACCACGCGAGGGCCCAGCGGCCGATTGTGCAGCAATCGGGCTGTCGCCTCCAGGGTTGCCGGATCAACTGTCGCCAGATCCGCCAGCACTTGGCCCAGTTCAGGGCGGTTGGCCAACACACCGGACCAGTCGGTGATAGCCATTGCCGGCGGGTCGCCCGCAGCAGGCGCATTGGTCAGTGGAACAGATCCTCCGGCGGCGCTGGCCGCCACTGCCCGCGGTCCCATCACCATGTTGGCCTGCCACCAGCCGGCCAGGCGCGCCGACACGTTCTCAAAGTGCCACACCAGACCGACGAAGACGAGCGCCAACAAGACGATCAACGTCGCCAACAGGGCATTCCCTTTGTTCATCCCCGACTGGCCGGCGGCTTCTCGGCTCCCCACATAGGCCTGATTGAAATCGATGACTTCGCCCCCCGAGGGCGCGGCCACGGCCGCTGCGGTGTCAGCCGGAGGCACGGCCGAAGATGCCTGGGCGGACGATGCTGCCGGCGGCTGTGCCAGAGGCGCCGAATCGCTCCCCCCTGACGACGGCGCTCCGCCGCCTCCGCCGGCGCCTATCTCCACCCCCAATGCCGTGGCGTACTTCTGGGCGCGGTCCGTGTAGTCGTCGGGGTGGCACGACTGGCAGCCGGCCTTGACATCACTGAAGGGATCGACCAGGCCCTGGTGGGCCGCTGCTTCGTCTTGGGCCTGCACGTTGCCGGCGTGGCAGAACTCGCAGAAGTCGCCAAAAGCATGGGCCGTGTGCCACTCCCCCTTGTCGTTGACCGGGTCCTGGGCCTGCACCTCGTGGCAGCTCTTGCACGAGGACATCGAAGAGCCGCATTGAGCATCCGTTGACGGCGCATTCAGCAGCCAGACCACGGCCAGGCCAACGACAACCAACGTCATCAGACTCAGGCGCTTCCACGTGCGATCCATAACGAACTCCTCTC
>JBHHTZ010000163.1:0-7548 GCA_046753605.1 Anaerolineae bacterium | reverse complement strand
TCGAAAGACTAACGCAACCCTAACGCAAGACTGGCGCAAAACTAACGCCCGCGACGAGAATTCTGCCCAGTTTTGTGATATAATAAAGGGTGGAGTGTCCCCAGGTTCCGACATAAGACGACAGAGTTCGCGGTGATCGAGTGACAGCGGAGCGGGAGCAAGCAACGCGCGATGCCGTCCGTTATGTTATTGATCACCGAAATGGGTGTTGCTGACGTTGTAGAACGAACCCGATTGTGCTATCATTATCAATAGTAGTGGGTCACAGGCTCTCATAAAACCCCGAAAAGGCAACCCCACTGCGAAGTGGGGGCGCAAAGCCACGGATCTATCACTCTCTGCTCGCCTTCGAGGAGGGAGTGTCGTCTAACATTACATCCACGCTATAGACAGCCGGGCTGCCGAAGGAGAACGTATCGGCAGCCATTTTTTGTTTCCAAAATCGCTGCGTGGCATATTGCAGCAGCCGGTGGCTGATATCCGATCGTTACCAAAAGAATCTTCCCGCCGGGTGAAAGAAATCACCCCCAAAGTGCAATATATTATTAGGGCACCCCCGTGAAGCCAGATCGAGTATGATTGGTGATGACCACCTCTGGCCTGAAGATGCCCTGAGGCATAGCGTTTCTATATAATGCCCGTCGGACACAACGGAGGCACGACATGTCACAGAGGACCGTCCCTTCTTTCACGATTGATGGCATCCTGTCCAGCTTAGCCGAGCAACTCCCCCGCCTGATCTCGGTGACCTGTTGCCGAGCCGGATTGTTGGACGAGTCGCAGGAATACTTCACCATCCGGGCTGCCCATGCTGTGCGGGACTTCCCGTGGAACCCACACGTAGGGAACACGCTCCTGCTGGACGAAGTCCCGAGGCTTCGACAAGCGGTGGATGCAGGTCAGCCACTTGTCTTGTCGTCTGAGGACGTCCGGAGACTTGCAGTGATGGGCCAGGCGTATCCATTGTTGGATCGGGGCCTGCGGTCCCTGGCGGCCATTCCACTTGCCACGAGGCAACGTGTCCTGGGACTGATCTCGTTAGGAGAGATGCGGTCCTGGGATCGGAGTCCTATCACTACACACAAATTGGACACATGCAGTGCCATCGCGTCCCAAACTGCGATCTCTGTGGAGAAAGCCGTAGAACTCCGTGCCCTCAGAGCCAGGCAACAAATGCTTGAGCACCTTCTTGGGCAAGCTATGGCAGACTTCCTGATCGTTATTGACTCGCGACGAAGGATCACGTTTGCCAATGCGGCTGTCGAAAGGCTGTTAGGGCGGCCTCGCGGCGAGATTGTCGGCCGGCCATGTACAGAAGTGTTTGAGGCGTGCAATGGAGAGCATTGTCTCCTGGCGCTGGCTATGCAAAGCTGCCGCGTTGTGCCCCCGCGAGAAGTTAGTGGCTGTACGATCTCCCCGAACGATCGTCAACCGTATCTTATCGGCGCGGCCGCCCCTGTTATTGGCAGGACCGGGCAGGTCGAAGGAGGAGTGGGACTTTTCTGGGATCCCTCTGCCAGCAGAATCACGACGCTGTCACAGGAGACCCTGCTATCTGCCCTCATCCACGAACTGCGCGCACCTTTGACAAACCTGAAGCTTGCCGCTAATGCTGCATTGCGCTACACCCAGCGCGATGAGCAGACCGAAGCCCTTCTGCAGACCCTTAACCTTCAATGCGATCGCCTGAGCGCGGCTGTTTATCTCCTTCTCGATACACGGTGGGGGAATTCGCACGATCAGGAGATACTACCTCAGCCGGTGAATTTGGCACAAGCAATAGCGCGGGCCGTGGCCTTGTACAAGGGGTTCGCCTCTTCTCACCCTATTCATGTACAGATCAAGGACGACGCCACCTGGGCTCTGGCAGATGAAGCGTACATGATGGTGATTTTATGCGACTTGTTGGATAATGCCATCAAGTACTCCCCAGAAGGCGGTGTAATCAACGTGGATGTTGATGAATACGACGAAGACAGCGTAGTCATCACCATCACAGATCAGGGTGTGGGCATCCCAGGCGAACACCTGGACAGGATTTTCAGGGAGTTCTACCGGGTGCAGGGAGACCACGTGCCCCCTGTGGATGGAAAGGGCCAGGGGTTGTACATTGTGAAGCGACTGCTTGAAGCGCAGAACGGTCAGATATGGGTGGAGAGCCAGCCAGGCAAGGGCACATCTTTCACCTTGACCTTACCCAGACTGAGACCGACAGCCGCAACTGACTGAGCATCACGCGAACTGATATGGCCTTAGCCAAGCCCCGTGGCTCGGGCTGACCAGGACTGCAATGCGGCCGGAAACCGGGCAGGAGGAGCAGGACCTTCTGGAACGGGGGGTATTATGGTTAAGATCTTGATCATAGATGACGAGCCTACTCTGCACAACCTGTTGAGCTTAGCTCTGGAGCGGGAAGGGTACGAGGTTGTTAGTGCTCTGAGCGGCCTCGAAGGGCTGAGGCAGGCCTACCGCCACCAGCCCGACCTGATCATTCTGGATGTTACCATGCCGGGGATGGGCGGGTGGGAGACGCTCAAACGTCTCCGGCAGATATCCGACGTCCCAACCGTCATGCTCACGGCCCGGTCTGGTTCGGAGCACACGGTCCGGGGGCTGTCGTTGGGTGCGGATGACTACATCGCCAAACCTTTTGATGTGGAAGAGCTATTGGCCCGCATCGAGGCAGTCCTGCGAAGAGTTCAACCTGAATTCCTGAAGGATGAGTTGGTATGCTACGATGACGGCAACCTGAAGATCAATCTGGCTACGATGCAAGTCGAGCGGCATGGTAAGCCGGTGGAGCTTACCCCTACGGAGTTTAAATTGCTGGCAGCTCTTGTACGGGCTGGAGAAGTGCCGGTGAGCAGACGTGAGTTGCTAACGATGATATGGGGTAAACCATATAGCGATGACTTCAACACACTCCGGGTTCACATCCGCCACTTGCGAGAGAAGGTCGAGGATAACCCGCATTCACCCTGCTACATCGTGACAGTAAAAGGAGTGGGATATCGTTTCCAGAAACAAGGATAGTAGCTCCACGCCCACCAGATGAGGCAACATGTCAGGAGCCGGCCTGTGTTCAAGGACAGGTCGGCTCCTTCTCATTCTTAACGAAGACTTAACGGGGCCTTAAGCTAAGAATAACGGCAGTTATGTTATGATAACGACAATCTTTAGCCAGGGTTGATAGCGCCCCTGTCGCTAAGTACCCCCTTGCCCGACCCACTGAAACCGTATGAACGGAAAGACCACCATGCTCGTCGGAGCTCAATCGGAGCCCCTGGAGGCGATCGCCGGGCTTCTACAACAGCAAGGCTACATCGTCCGAACGGTGGACAGCCCGAACGACGCCCTGGCAGCAATGGCGGTAATACGCCCTCAAGTCATCCTGCTCTTCACGGGCCGCGAATCTTTCTCTCAGGAAGCCCGGCGGGCTTGCCTCCATGCAAAACAGATCGCAGGCGCTGCTGTCGTCGTAATCATCCCTGGTCGAGACGTAGAGAGTCGTGCGAAGATCTTGAGGAGCGGCGCTGATGTGTGTCTGGCGTGGCCTGTCAGCCTGCATGTGCTGCTGGCCCGCATAGAGGCGCTGTTGCGCCGCGGGAGACAGCGTGCAGAAGCGAAAACGCCCCCGTTTGTGCGGCATGATCTCTACGTGGATTTCGACGCCCGGGAAGTCTGGGTAAAGGGTGAACGGAAGGACCTGACACCCAGGGAGTTTGACCTGTTGGCCGCTTTGATTGATTGCAGTCAACATCGGGCCAGAGATGATAGGCAGTTGCTGCGCACCGTGTGGCCTGGAGATGAAGGGAACAGGGAACTTTTGCGTCAGTACATCTGGCGTCTGAGACACAAGATCGAGCCAGACCCGACGACACCTGAGTATATCCTGTACGAGCCAGGGTTCGGCTATCGGTTGACAGATTAGGGGGGCATGAGAGTACAAGGGTTCAGAAGGGCCCCAATTGGAATTGGACAACGTCGGATGACAGACACAGCCGGGCAAACCGCTCACGAACTGGAGGCGCTCATCCAGGTGGGGGCCGGCCTTTCCTCATCCCTCAACCTGGACGAGTTGCTGGCTCGCTTTGCCAGGTACGCGGCCGAGGCAGCACGTACGACCTTTTGCCGTATTGGTTTGTTGGACCGGGTCTGCGAAATCCTGTCTATTCGAGCGGCATACGCCGTTCGGGAACTATCATGGGACCCGGGGCTAGGCAAGCGTTACAGCCTGGCAGCTCTGCCGAAGCATCGGAGGGCAGTGGAAACGCATGAGGCTGTTATCGTGCGGCGCGACGTGTCCGCGATGACTGTCCATGGTGAAGAGCTGAGGATGCTGTCAGAAAACATCAAGGCTGCGGCCCTGGTTCCCCTGCCCAATGGCGATGGGGTCCTGGGAGTACTGACTCTGGGAGAGATGCGGAGTTGGAAACGCAGCCCGTTTAGCGCGGCCAAAGTGAGGCTCCTGGAAAACCTGGCTATGCCGCTATCCAGCACCCTGATGTACGTCGGCTTGCTCAACAAGATCACGCAGGCCTATGAGCATTCCTTTTCAGATTACGAACAAGCGATAGAGGCCGAACGCCAACAGGCGATGGCGGAGTTTGCCCTGACAATAGCTGACGAGTTCGCGCAACCCCTGACCGGCGCGTGGGGTTTTGCCCAAATGTTGCTCCAGGACACGAGCCCGGCCGATGAGGTGTACTATAACAGCCTCTTGAACGTTGTCAAGAGTTGTAAGAAGATGACCACAATCGTGGAGGACTTGCGAACGCTGACTGATCGAGGATTTGAGCCGGGGCCAGGCTATACGAGAGGGTTTCGTGACTGAACGGGGAGGTGCTCTCATGGTTCCACATCTGGATGAATGCTATTACAGAAGCGAGTCAATGGTCTCGCGTAAGATCGCCGGCGAGTTTATCCTGGTTCCGATCCGGAACGATGTAGGTGACCTGGAGAGCATTTACATGCTGAACGAGACCGGTGCACGTATCTGGGAACTGATCGACGGCCGGCGAACAGTGGCAGAAATCCGGGACATCATTACCCAGGAGTACGCAGTCCCGCACGACCGGGTTGAGACGGAACTGACCACCTTTCTGGAGCAACTGCACCAGATTGGTGGTATCGTCGCAGCATAGCCCGAATGCGGCACTTCTCAGCTCTGGTGTGAGGGACCGGGCAGGCCCTTTGATCATCTCTACGTAATGTCAGAGAAATGCGGGTGCCGGGTCGCTTCGTTTCTGGTCCGCCTCTGGTTGGAGCCACGTGAGGTTGAGGGGAAAGCGTCGCCACTGCGAGGGTATATCCGGTATTTACAAACGGGTGAAGAGCATTACTTCAGTGATCCGGAGATGATCGTGGAGTACGTGCTACGCCAGTTGCAAGATGACATGCAGAGTACATGCCATAGAACACAGACAGGTTCCGAGGATGATCCTGCGTTGAAAGAGGCGGCCACGAACACCTGGCCGATTTAAGCAAGAGCGTTAGCTGGCAGCCCGGAGGGCTGGACAACAGAAGCTCACGGGGCTTAACGTCTCGTAAGATGGTCCCTCTGCCCACACTTGTTTCTGAAATACGGTTATGTCTGCTACCCCCCTGAGGGGGTCCTGCCCAGCCGGCAATTCATGCACAAGGGCCAGTGGTCGTTTGCCACGCAGGAGTCCCCAGGGCCTGATACCTGGTGTGTGAATCGCCTCTGTTCCCCCGTCACACGAAGCGTACGGGGAGGGGCGGAGCCTGCCGGCAGACCAGGGATGAGGCGACAGGCTCTTTGGCACCGCGCCTCCGGGCTGCCTCGCCTTCTCGATTCCGGGCACCGGACGTGCCCGGTCTGGCGGAGCCTGCCGGCAGACGGTGGCAGGCCACCGCTGGCAGTTTGAGTCAAAGGAATAGCAAGGTCAATGAAACGGTTACCTGATGGCATGGCAGTGGCCCAGCCGGGTGAGGAAGTCCAACTCGGCATCGGTGATGTGGTCATCGCGCTGACGACAGACGCGTCCTTCGGTCGTCTTAAGGTTTGGCCACCGTTTTCGGAATTCATTGTCACCGGGGCCAGACCGGACTTGCAACTGCAGGTGCGTCGCGGTGAGTTATGGGACCTCGACCTGCACGACCGGATTTTCGACTCAGGGGGGGTGTGGCGGCTCTACCGCAACACCTCAGACTACCTTCTAACCCTGACCTCTCCCGTATTTGGTCCAGATCCCTACAAAGTAGCCCATCTGAGCACGGGTTTTGCGGCAGGAGAAGTGGTATGCATCAATGGCGTCGAACCCGCGGCCGAAGCCGGCTATCCACTGGCCTATCCCCTGGACGAGGTGTTGATGGTCAATCTGCTGGCTCAAGGGCGAGGCGTGGAAGTACATGCCTGTGGCATCGAGGTGCAGGGCAAGGCCCTGCTCTTCGTGGGTGCCTCCGGGGCCGGCAAGAGCACATTGGCCAACTTGTGGCAGACCGTTCCCGACGTGGTCATTCTGAGCGATGATCGGATCATCCTTCGCCAGAGTGATAACGGGATCATGGCTTATGGCACACCCTGGCATGGCAATGCATTAACCTGCGCCAGCAGGGCTGCCTGGCCAGGAGGATTATTCTTTATCACCCACGACAGTACCAATCGGATGGTGTCATTGCCGGCAGCAGAGGCTACCTCACGCCTCCTGGCCTGCTCGTTCCCCACCTTCTGGAATCCCGAGGGCATGATTTTCACCCTCGAGCTGATTGACCAGGTGTGTCACTCTGTGCCGTGCTATGAACTGGGCTTCCTCCCGGATCGGCGCGTGGTTGATTTCGTGTTGGATCGGGTTGGATGACCGTTGACCAAGGGCAGGGCCACAGTAGGAGGCAGTCATGGAATGTCCTCATGTCCCAGAGATCACCGCAGGAGAGTTTGCCGAGGCCCTGGGTGAGCACCTGGGACCCCATGGGCGCATTCCCTTGAACGGCACCATTGAGTTGACGGCCCGGTGCAATCTGAATTGTGCCCACTGCTACATTAACCTGCCCGCCGACGACAGGGAGGCCCAGGCTCAGGAACTTACCACCCAGGAGATATGTAGCCTGCTGGATACGCTGGCAGATGAGGGGACCCTTTTCCTGCTCCTTACTGGAGGTGAAATCTTCGTTCGAAAAGACTTTATGGAGATCTACATCTATGCCAAGCGCAAAGGAATGTTCATTAACCTGTTCACGAATGGGACCCTTATCACTGAACGCATCGCCGATTATCTCCAGGACTGGCCACCGCGTATGGTGGAAATCACTTTGTATGGGGCAACCGCTGAAACCTACGAGCGGGTGACCGGGGTCCCAGGCTCCTACGAGCGATGCATGGGAGGGATCGATCTGCTCCTGGACCGCGGTATCCCCCTCACCCTGAAAACAATGGTTTTGACTCTGAACAGACACGAATTAGAAGCCATGAAGGCGTTGGCCAGGGACTTCGGCGTGGGATTTCGCTACGATGCGCAGATTTGGCCCCGCCTGGATGGCAGACGAGCCCCCTGCAGCCTAAGGTTGTCCCCAGAGGAGGTGGTGCGA
>JBHHTZ010000162.1:0-7568 GCA_046753605.1 Anaerolineae bacterium | reverse complement strand
CGCTCCTGACTGTCACCTCCACAGCTACGGCGACGCCCACACCCGAGCCCAGCCGTACGCCCACCCCGACTCCTGAGCCGACAGCCACTGCGACTCCGACGCCGACAGCCACCGAGCCGCCAACACCCACGCCGTCCCCCACGCTGACCAACACCCCGACGCCGACGGACACCCCGACGCCCACGCCCACCGGCATCGTCGGGCCGGCGACGGACACGCCCACCGCCACGGCAACGGACACCCTGACGCCCACCGGCACACTGACCGCGACCCGTACCTCGACGCCCGCAGCGACTCACACGCCGACGCTCACACCTACCGGCATCGTTGGGCCGGCGACCGCGACCATGACCACCACGCCGACCCCGTCGAAGAGCAGCACACCCACCGGGACGGCGACTGACACACCAACCCCGACCGCCACACCGACCCCGACGCCGACCGCCACGGCCAGCGCCACCCCGACCGCTACGGCCACGGCGACCAGCACGCCCACCCCCACGGCGACCGCCACCCCAACTCCCACGGCGTGCCCGGGCTGCCGGTGCAAAGTGGGCGTGATACTGCGCATCGAGGGCAGACGTCCCGGACAGGTGGGACGGGCGCCTGTCACGCTGGGCGTCCTGCGGGAGCCAAACGCATCGAGCGTGAACTGCGGACCGCTGGCAACGCCGGCCCCAGATGGCTGGAGCGTGACCTGCCTGACCTCGGGCGTGGGAACGGGAGGGACGCGCAATGTGAACTTCGTGTCGGTTGACTGCTTCGGCGGCGTCACCGTCGGCGTTGCCGACCAGGACACCCATGACAACCAACTGAGCGTGCGCCGGCCCGGTGGTGCGTGGGACGAATGCCCTGTTCCAGATCTAAACTGCATCCAGGTGCGGTTCGATCAATTTGAGGGCACAGGTGGCCCTCTGCCCTTCAAGGATTTGCGCTGGGGCGTGAGGGTAATTGCCACACCCACGACCCCGCCAGCGGGGGCACGGCCGGCCAACCAGGCTACGTTGCGAGAGGATGTGCACGCTCTCACGATCCGCGCCGAGCCGGGCATCGGCGGCATGGTGCGCGGCTACGTGCTACCAGGTCACGTGGTGGCGATTCTGGAGGGCCCGCGACGGGTGGGGGCCGGCCCGTGGTTCCACATTTTGGACCTGGACACCGATGTGGCCGGCTGGGTCAATGGGGATTACCTGCAACTTCCGAGTCCGCCGGCTGAGGATTTGGATAGGGGGGCGTCGGGGAGAACCGTGCCGGCCGGCGAATTGGGGGTGGGCAGCCGGGCGCAGCTCCGATCGGGCGTGCGTGGCCTCAACGTTCGCTCCGGTCCGAGCATCGGCAGCCCGGTGATCGGTCACGTGGGGCCGGATGACGTGGTTCTTCTCCAGGCCGGCCCGCGCATGATGGCCGGCGCTCCGTGGTACGCCATCCTGAACGAGACCCGCGCGGTCGAGGGCTGGGTCAACGGGCGGTATCTGGAGCCGGCCTCGCCGTAGAATTCCAATTCGGTCATCTAGCTATCTAGCAAATCTCCAATCTCCAATAACTCCACGATTGCCGGCGCGACGTCGGTGATCTTCTGAATGCGATGGGCGGCCCACGCCGGCACCCCATCACTGCCGATGGCCATCAGAAACGCCGGATTCAGGGTGTGGTCCGTCGTGCTCCAATCCTCGATGTTGCCATGATCGCTTGTTACCAGCACGACAGTCTCATCATCAAGATTGTCAATGACGGCGCGCAGGAACTGATCGACCTGTTCCAGCACCTCCAGAATCCGGGCTCGCACGCCCCGGTGGCCGGCCATGTCGGTGTGGTAATACTCGAACAGCGTAAAATCGTGCCGGGTGGCAAGTTGCGCCAGCCGGCGGCCGGCCTCCTCCACGCTGATGACCGGCATGTCGGTGTAACCCAGGTGATCGCGCCAGCCCTGGTTGGTCAGGAACGGGGAGAGGGCCTGCCCGCCACGCAGGTCATCGGGGCCGCGCAGGTGAACGCCGGCCATCCGGGCCGCGCGGGCGATGGCCGAGGCTCGCCCGGTGCCACGCGCCATTCGCTCGTGGTAGCGGTCGGGGTAGGCATTCGCAAAGGCGACGCGGTGGCCGGCCTCGGTCAACTGTCTGAAGAGACTGTGTTCGCGCAACAGCTCGCGTGCCGGCTCGTCGGGATACGGGCCGTGATGCTCGCCACTTCTCCGGGGAGCATTCATGCCAGTCAGCAAAGCTGTCTGTCCGGTGCCGCTCTGCGGGAGACCGGAGACGCCCAGGGTGGCATCAGCCGGCACCAGGGTGGCGTGCTCGCCGACCAGGGGAGCATAACGCAGGACCGGCAGTTCAGCATCCAGCAGCCAGTGAAGTGTTGGCAGAACCGCGTGCATGAAGGGGTTGGAACGCGGATCAGCCGGCCCGACGCCAACACCGTCGAGAAAGATCATCAGAACACGCATATCAGCCTTCTTGAAACCTCTACCGCAACCCGTTGCCTTCGAGTAAGCGTTCAGGTGACCGGCACTTCCAAACCTGTTTTCATTCGACAACCGCCTCTTCTGACCCGGTTGTGCTCACTTTTGACACGATTTCGCAAGTGCCGGTCACCCTCACCTGCGAACCACGCCACGACCTGGCAATCTTAACTGAAAAGCCAACACTAGTCAATGCCTGGAAACTATGGTATAATGAAGCCCCAAGCAACAGCCGTGCTGTTGATCGTCCGCAACTGAAAGGAGAGCATATGGCGATACCGGTCGTCCGTGAGCACATGACGCCTAGTCCCATCACCGTCGATGCAACCACGTCGGTGGCCAAGGCGCAACGGATCATGCAAGAAAAAGGTGTCCGCCATCTACCTGTGCTTAGCGAAAACGTTCTGGTCGGCATGGTCACATTGACTGACATTCTGGAGGCCACGTCACAGGACACCAATCGACCAAACCTCTTCGAACCGAGCTATCTGCTCGCAGCCTTGCCTGTGGAAGAGCTAATGACCCCCGACCCCGTGACGATTGCTCCCGAAGATACTGTCCTCGAAGCAGCCGATCTGATGTTTCAGCACGACATTGGAAGCTTGCCGGTCGTGCAGGACCAAGATGTGATCGGCATCATCACTACCACCGATATCTTCTACCTTGTAGTTCGGATGTTGGCCGAACGAGAGCGAAAGTAACAGGGTTGCACGAGGCCCCCACAGTCACCCCGACACCAAGATTCAGAAACCAGGTTTTTTCGCTGCAAGACGTGACATCTTCGCATCGCAGAGCACCCACAGAACAACGATTTGTTCGTACAGGCAAGAAAAAACCTGGTTTCTTCAAAAGTGATGAACACACTTGATCTTGGCGAACTGGAGCAAGCAGCCGAAGGAATACGGCGGAGGGATCGCCTGGAGCAGTCGGAGATCGAACACCTGGCCAACCTTTGGCGCCAGCGAGTGGCCCCCGACGAGATCGAGGAGGAGATGTTCGACGTGTGCGACTCCAGGGGCACGCCGATCGGCGTCACGGCTCCCCGCTGGTTATGCCACCTTC
Organism: Anaerolineae bacterium; assembly: GCA_046753605.1. GTDB lineage: Bacteria > Chloroflexota > Anaerolineae > Epilineales > JAANWY01 > JBHHTZ01. The sequence continues at coordinate 4,048 of JBHHTZ010000162.1, read as the reverse complement.
TTGGGCTGCGCCACCGGGCCACCCACATCATCCTGCGGAGTCCCCAGAATCTCCTCGTACTACAGGTCCGAAGCCCGGGCAAGAAGGATTGGCCCGATCATATTGACACGTCAGTGGGAGGACACGTCCGAGCCGGCGAGAGATTCCTCGAAGCCGGCCTCGCAGAGATGGAACAGGAGTTGGGCTTGCCAGCCAACCGCCTGGCAGCATGGCTCGTGGGCGGTGAACTGACACAAGTCGGCGCCCCCTACGAACGCACCGACTACCATCCGGGCGCCCCGCCCTTTCGCAACAAGCAGGTCAACCAGATCTACGCCGGCCAACTAACACCGGATGGGCTGGCGCAAATCCACTTTCAGGATGGCGAGGTAAGCGCCCTCTACCTGTGCTCAGACGCGGAAGCTGAGCGGCTGCTGGCTGCCGGCACCCGAGTGGCCCCCGGCCTGGCACACTCGCTGCCCCGATATCTGGCCTGGCACGATCGGTCCACCACACTCTGAAGGTTCGCCCGTGCCAACGCGTAACCCTACGCGCGCGTCCCGGCCCACCAGCCCAATACAGCACCATACGCGATGTGGCTCAAGGCGAAAAACACGGGATTTGTGTTGTTCACCAGCAAGGGGTCAACGACCGGAAGAACGATGAACAGCGCCAGAAACCATATCATAAGGGCGTAAACAACACCGTAGAGGGCTACGGTCACTTTCGGCAAGCTGACCACCAGCAGGCCAAACAGCCCCCCCAGCCCGGCCGACACCAGCATGTGGATCGCAAGCCCGCCCACAATTGGCGCCACATCAAAGCCGCCGACGGAGTTGATGGCGCTCAGCCCCAGCACAAAACCGCCAATTAGCTTCACCGGCATCCACAGCCCGGGGCCCCGCAGGACACTCACCGACATGGAGATTACCGCCATCACCACTCCCCCAAGGAGACCACCCAGCGCGCCCTGGAGGAACCGCTTGTGCCAGTCGAAAGAGATCATCCTCGCAGCCAGGCTACACCATGCCGTTTCCCTGGTATCGGGCTATGACAATCGAGGCGTTCTGTCCGCCTAGCCCAAACGAGTTGGACATGGCAATGTTGACTCGCACCTCTCTGGGCTCCAGCGGAACGTAGTCCAGGTCGCATTCGGGGTCGGGCGTTTCCAGGTTGATGGTAGGATGAATGATGCCAGTCTGGAGGGTCTTGATTGTCGCGATGGCCTCGACTGCGCCGGCTGCACCCCAAAGGTGCCCTATCATGGACTTGCTGGAGTTCACAACGATCTCGTAGGCATGGTCGCCCAGTACTTTCTTGATGGCCAAAGTCTCGGCCACATCCCCCAGCGGTGTGCCAGTCCCATGCGCATTGATATAGTCCACACTAGACGGATCGACGCCGGCGCTCCTCAATGCAGCCCACATCGCCCGCGACGCGCCCTCCGCCTGTGGATCCGGAGCGATCAAGTGATAGGCATCGTTGGATGCCCCATAGCCCAGCACCTCAGCATAAACCTTGGCGCCACGCTTCAACGCATGGCTGAGGCTCTCCAGGATCAGAATACCACACCCTTCGCCGCCGACGAAACCGTCTCGGTCGGCGTCGAAGGGCCGGCTGGCCTTGTCAGGCTCCTCATTCCGCGTCGAGTACGCCCGCCCGACGGCAAACGCTGCCAGGCCGAGCTCGCTGAACGCCGCCTCTGTGCCACCGGTGATCATGATGTTCGCGTCCCCACGACGGATGACCTCGGCCGCCTCGCCGATAGCCTGAGTGCCGGCAGCGCACGCGGTCGTACACGTGTTGTTGTATCCCACGAACCCATAGGTCTTGGCGACGTGGTATGAGGCCATGTTGGGCGGGATCATCACGATAACGAAGGGCGAGATGCGCATCCCGCCCCGTTCGATCATCGTACGCACAGCCGCCTGCGTGTCACCAAGGCCCCCAATTGCACAGCCCAACAACACACCGGCGCCCTCCCGCCGTCGCTCGTTGACCGGGAGGCCGGCATCCTCGAGAGCCATTCCCGCAGCAGCCACGGCGAACTGGCTGAAGCGAGCCATGCGGCGCGCCTGTTTACGGTCTATGAAATCCCGTGCGTCAAAATCGTAGATCAGCCCGGCAATCTGGGTAGGATAGTCGCTCGGGTCGAACTGGGCAATCCGTCTGATTCCCGAATGCCCGGCGACCAGTCCGTCCCAGTACTGATCGACCGACAGACCCAACGACGTGGTTGCGCCAATGCCGGTGACGACTACTCGTCGCTCGGGAGGCCGGCCGGCCACCAGCGCATTCCCGCAGCGCATGCAGAATCGAGCGGCTGCCGGGTTCTCCATGCCACATTCAACACAAATCCGCATATCCATCATTGTTGACTTTCCCCTCCTTACTATAGACCAACCGGCTGCTCTGTGACCGCCAACTGATAGGTCAACAGAATCTCCGGGATGTAGTTATTACCTGGACCAGGTAGGTCGTTGGCTCAGCCAGTACGTGCGGCCCCCCTCTGCCAACATCACTCGGTTCCCAAACGTTCGCTCCGCCTCAGCACGCCGGCGCTCGTCATCGACCCCGCGCAGGAAGTGTGTGAGCATGAGGCGATCTACGTGCGCGCGCCTGGCGATGGCGCCGGCCTCGCTTGCTGCCATGTGGCCCCGCTCCTCCGGTAATCCTTCGGACGCCAGGAACGTGGCCTCACACACCAGCAGGTCTCCACCCCGCGCGAGGTCCTCTAATGCCTCGCACGGCCCCGAATCCGCAGAATATATCAACACACGACCGGCCGATTCGATGCGCATGGCATAGGTGGGAATATAGTGCCTCACCTGCCGGAAGCGTATCACCGCATCACCGATCTGCACCGCGTCATCGGCCGGATAAGCGCTCAGATGAAAGGCCTCCTCCAACACGTCCAGGCCGGCATCCGAGTAGATCGCCGTCAGCAGCCCGATCCGCTCTGGATCATCGGGGGGCACATACAGCGATGGACGATGCTCATCCACGCTGCCCGGGCCGTATCGCAAGCCGTGCTGATAGGGCACGAGATCGAAACAATGATCGGGGTGCAGGTGTGAGATGAAGATAGCATCAACATCACCCAGCTCCACATGTTGGCGCAGCTTGCCCACCACCCCAGGCCCACAATCCAACAAGAGCCGGCTCTCCTCCGTCTCAACAAGATAACCAGAACACGCGCCGCCAGGATTCTGCACCCACGGACTAGCGCCCAGAACGGTTAGCCGCATCACTGTTCAACGCCCTGACCAGTAAACAGTGATCAGTTATCAGTAATCAGTGAACAGTGATCAACCCCCGATCACTGTTCACCGTTTACTGTTTACTGATCACTGATCACTGATCACTGTTTACTGGCTCTCGCCGGCCAGCCATACCAGTTCCAGCGATCAGGTGGCCAGATAGAAACCAACACACGCCCAACAATCAAGTCCCTGGGCGCACTGCCCCAGACGCGAGAATCGCCGCTGTGGTCTCGGTTGTCTCCAAGCAGGAAGTAGTACCCTGGGGGGATGATCGTGGGAGGATAGGGCCGCATTCCGACGGCGGGATGGTAGGTTTCCTCGATCAACTGACCATTGATGTACACGCGTCCCCCGCGCAGCTCAACGGTCTCCCCCGGCAGCCCCACGATCCGCTTGATGAGCTTCTCCGACGTCCCACGAGGTGAGTCGATAACGACGATATCGCCGCGCGCCGGCTCGCCCAATCGATACGCCAGCTTGTTGACAAGCAGCCGCTGGCCACTTATCAGGTTCGGTTCCATGCTCTGGCCCTCGACAACCGTGTTCTGAATGGTTGTCTGCAGCAGCACGAACAGCACCAGGGCCATTATTCCGGCCTCAAGGACATCGCGCAAGAGTCGCCGCAGGTGCACGTGCCACGGCGTCGCGGGCATTTCGTTTTCAGCATCCGCAGAGGGTGTTTCCAGATCTACGTTCTGGTCGTCCACAGTAACCTCAACCTCCGATAGTGTCTCGAACTGCCTGTATGTTCTCTTCCGGTGTCGTGATCGGCGTGACGCAACCCGCACCGAGGATGAATCGCCGGC
>JBHHTZ010000161.1:0-7568 GCA_046753605.1 Anaerolineae bacterium | reverse complement strand
GGTCGGCGATGTTGTGCGCTTCGACGGCGTGGGCGTGCTGCACCCGGTCGAACATGTCCCAGTGAGTGGCCGGCCCGCCCTGGCCTTCGGCGGCCTTGCAGGCCAGCAAGCCTGGCATCGAGTACGGATAGGGGAAGGGCCGGCTCCGCATGAGCTCCGTGTTGATGACGTCTCCATCGCGATGGGCCGCCGCAGCCGCCCAGTGGGACATGATTTCCGCTTTGCCGGCCTCAGCACTGCCGAACATGCGGGTGATCTGCGTCGGGTCCGGGGCCAGGGCGAAGCAGCGGTGCTCCACCTGTACCTGCCCCTCGTAGTCCTTCACGATGCGTCGCAGCCTCGCCGAGGCCAGGAAGCACCACACTCAAAGCACGTCGTGATAGAATGTGACGGTCAGCATCCGGGTACTCCTTCTGTTGCGTGCTGCGGGTCCCTGGTGGCGCCGGCGCCGGTGGACAGGTGCAGCCACTTGAACGCCCAGCGCGCCAGTGAGTCCAATACCGGCAGCAGATCACGGCCCATCTCCGTCAGTTCGTACTCCACGTGGGGCGGCGCATCGGAGATGGGCAGCCGGCGAATCAGGCCCTGCTCTTCCAGAAACTTGAGCCGCTGGGAGAGCGTGGTCGGGTTAACGCCGCCGGCCAGCTCTTGCAGTTCGCAGAAACGCCGGCGCCGGCGCAGGTTGTGGATGATCTGGAGCGTCCACCGGGCGCCCAAAATGCGGGCCGTGGCCTCCACTGGACATCCAACTTCGGGATTCATTGTCTCATCTCTCATGGCGAGTACTACAAAATCTGTAGTGCCAGGGGCCAGAAAAACGGGAGTCCGCCCTCCCGTCAGTCGTACTATATTTTTTGTAGTAGCGCGGTGAATTATACAGCGATCTGTTGATTTGTCAAGTCGCGCCGATGATTGATGAACTTTGATAAAATAATCCGGTAACGGCCCGTCAGCCGGACAGGATGAAATGCCAAGCATGCCATCGGACAATCGCCAGCCCATGTCATTCCGAACGGAGCGCCAGCGGAGTGAGGAATCCCTGAGACTTCACACGGATAAGTAGCTTGACAATGGCACATTACTCCGAAGCGGGACGAGAGAGCATCCTGAGTAGCCGGAGCGTAGCGTAGGCGTATCGAAGGGTGCGGCTTTTTGGCTTCAAGACTCATAAACCCGCACCCTTCGATACGCGCTCCACTACGTTCCGCGCTACTCAGGGTGCTGGTCCCTACAGTAGCCGTGGGCTGAATCGACTGTTTATCAATGTGCCATTGTCAAGGTAGGCTGCACTGGAAAAACGGCCCCTTATCTCTTGTCCATCTGTTGACGCATTCGCCAGCGGACCTCGCCTTTTCTTGCACGGTTCCAGGGATTCCTCACTCCGCTGGCGCTCCGTTCGGAATGACATGGACTGGCGGGCCGTTACCGGATTATTCTATCAAACTTCATGAATCACCGGCTGATACTGTGAAGTGCGTGGGAAACGCACTGGATCAACTTGATTCAGCGCCTCGTGTGGCGGCGATGTGCTTACCGCTCGCGACGGATTGTCAAATCCGTCGCTCGGCGGCTGGATCTGGTGGTCCGGTCGGAGTGAAGTACTGTACTGTCAGCGGCTGGATCTGGCGATCCAGTCGGAGCGAAGTAGTGAGAGGGCGGTGGGGGCTAGGCCAGCCGGTTTGATGGCCCCAAGCAGACGGACCTGCTCGCCGGCTGGCCTCACCCCTGTCACAATCATCACCCCGACCTTACCCGCCCCTGCTCCAACTCACCCCTTGTAGCGGATTCGCGCTTCGGCCTGGCCGACGGCCGGCACGGGTACCGCCTGGGGCTGGGTCTTGGGCGTCGGTGCTGTTTCTTCGGTGATTGCCCGGCCGAAAACGCGCTGCAAGAAACTGTCCAGAACGGAATACGCCACCGGCACCAGCAGCAATGTCAGCAGCGTCGAGGAGATCAACCCGCCGATGACTGCAATAGCCATCGGAGCGCGGAAATCTCCGCCGGCGCCCAGGCCCAGCGCCACCGGAACCATCCCCAGGATGAGCGCCAGGGATGTCATCAGGATGGGGCGCAGCCGGATGCCACCCGCCGTCTGGAGCGCCTCGTCGCGCGGCAGGCCCTGCCGGCGCAGCCGGTTGGTGAAGTCTATTAGCAGGATGGAGTTCTTCACTACCAGGCCCATTAGCAGGATCAGGCCGATCATGGCCGTCATGTCCAGAGGCCGGCGCGTGACCAGCAGTGCCAGGATAGCTCCGATGAGCGCCAGCGGCAGTGCCAGCATCATGATCAGTGGCTGGAGGAAAGAGCCAAACTGAGACGCCAGGATCATGTAGATGAACACAACCGACAACGCCAGGGAGAACAGCAGCGAGGCGAAGGAGTCCTGCATCAGTTCGACCTGGCCGCCGTAGTCGATGCTGACCCCCGCCGGCAGGGCGAGGTCCGCAACCCGGGCGCGGACGTCGTTCAGCACCTGCTGTTGCGAGCGCCCGTAGTAGTTCGCACCGACCACGATCTGCGGCAGCCCGTCCTGGTGCTCGATTTGTGTCGGACCGGTGGAGGAGGCCAGGCTGGCTACGCTGCGCAGTGGTACGCTCAATCCCTGCGGTGACGTGACGTTGAGGTTCAGCAGGTCGTCCAGCCGCTGACGATCTTCCTCTCGCAATCGGACCACGATGTCCGCTTCGTTCCCATCCTCCCGCAAGCGCGACGCGGTCTCGCCGCTGATCAGGCTGCGCAGCGTTCCGCCAACGACGGCTGTGCTCAGCCCGAAACTGGCCGCCCGCTCGCGGTCCACCCTGATCTGCACTTCAGGCTTGCCCGGCCGGTAACTGCGGTCCAGGTCCACCAGCCCCGGCACGTCGGCCAGAGCCGCCATCACCATCTGGGATGCCTGGTCCAGGTCAGCAAAGTCGCCGGCGGTGCGCAGGTTGAGTTGGATGGGCCGGCCCAGGACCGCGCTGGCCCCGGACGAGCCGCCGCCGAAGGACTGGGACTGGGTGTTGAAGGTTAACCCCGGCACGCCGGCCAAATCCTGTCGCAGCCGCCCTTCTACCTGTTCGATCAAGCCGATTTCCTTCAGTTTTACAAAGAAAGCAGCCGTCTCCGGCTCCGTCTGGCTGCCGACGCTGGTGAACACGTCGGTCACTTCGGGCTGCTGTTGCAGTACAGCCTCGACCTGTTGAGACTGAGTGTCGGTCAGGCCCAGAGCCGTCCCAGGTGGCATACGAAGCGCCACCTCAAAGCTGCCAGAGTCGACATCTGGCATGAAAGCCTGCTCGACGAACAGCATGCTGACCACCAGGGCCACCACTGTCAACGCACCGACCAGTACAACGACCGCCTTGTGTTTCAATGCCAGGCCCAGCAACTGATGATACCAGCGGTCAAGCCGGCCCAGGTGTGCCGTTTCTTCGGAAGCCTGCTCGTCCTTTGGCTCGACCTCGCGCTGCCGGAAGAAGTAGGCCGATAGCATCGGTGCGAGGGTGAAAGCCTCGAACAGCGAGATGAGCACAGCAATGGCGACTGTCAGCCCGAACTCGCGCAGGAACTGGCCGGCCAGCCCGGTGGCGAAGGCAATCGGCAGGAACACCGAGACCACGGTGAGGGTCATGGCCATCACCGACGTCGCTACCTCGCCCGTCCCCTGGCTAGCCGCTACCTTCGGCTCCTCACCCCGCTCCAGGTGGCGAAAGATGTTCTCGCGTACCACGATGGCATCGTCGATGATCAGGCCAACCGATAGCGCCAGCGCCAACAGGGTGATCATGTTCAGGCTCAAGCCCAGGGCGTTGAGGCCGGCGAAAGCGCCGATGATGATCACGGGCAGGCCGGCCACCGTCACCAGCGTGTTGCGCAGATCGCGGAAGAAGAACAGCACCACCAGGGAGGCCATGATAGCGCCGATCACCAGGTCCAGAATGGCATCGTCGGTCGATTGCCTGACGAATGTGGACTCATCGCGGATTGTGATGATCTCCAGATCAGGATGATCGGCCAGTATCTCATCAATGGCTCCCTTGGCCCGGTCAGCAACCTGGACGGTGTTGGTGCCGGATTGTTTGCGCACCGAGATGCTGACGGCCGCTTGGCCGTTCAGCCGGCTGTGGCTGCGCACTTCGGCGAAGTCATCTCGGACGGCCGCCACATCGCGCACGTAGGTCGGTGCGCCGGTATAGTTGGCGACCACCACCTGGCCGATGTCGTCGATGGTGCGAAACTCCCCCGGCGTCCGCAGGAGCAACTCCTGGCCGGCTGTGTTTATCCGCCCTGCCGGGATGCTCAGGTTTTCTTGCACGATGGCCGCAGTGACCTGCTGGGGGGCGATGCGGTGGGCCTGCAACTGATCCAGGTTCAGGTCCACGTGGATCTCGCGCTGCCGGCCGCCGCCGACTTCTACCGCCGCCACCCCCTCCATGCGTTCAATCTGGGGGCGGATCACGTCTTCGGCCAGCGTCCGTAGCTCGTAGGGCGACAGCCGGCCCGTTCGGTCGGCCACGGCGAAGGACAGGATAGGCAACATGGCCGGGTCGAAGCGTTGGATAATGGGATCGCGTATGTCCTGAGGCAAGGTCGCACGCGCCGCTGCCACTCGCTCGCGTATCCGGTCGGCGCCCCGGTCGGCCGGGTATCCCACCTTGAATTCGACCAACACCTGGGACATCGACTCGGCTGAAGTGGAGCGGACCCGATCGACCCCGTTGAGCGAGCGCAATGCCTTTTCCATGGGGTCTGTTACCTGGCTTTCGACCTCTTGCGGGCTGGCCCCCGGGTAGATCGTTGTCACGGCGACAGTGGGTATGGATATGTTGGGAAACAGGTCAACCGGCAGATTGGTGTAGGCGATGCCACCCACCACGATCAGGGCCAGCATCAGCATGGTCACGAGCACCGGTTGACGAATCGAATTGTCAGATAGCCACATCAGTAACCTCCAGGGCTAGAAAAAAGGACCTTGTCTACTTGACTTCGAGCGAGACGGTGGCGAACATCCCTGGGCGCAATCTGTGGTCCGGATCGTCCGGAGCCACGGTCACGTCGAAGCGACGCGACACGGGATCGGCGGTCGGGGAGATGTGCGTCACATGCCCGGTGAACTCAAGGCCAGGATAGGCGTCGGCCTGGACCTTCACCGGCTGGCCGATTGAAATGCGCGTGTAGAGCGTGGCTTCGACCGGGAAGACGATTTCCACGTCCTCGGAGATGATGGTGACGATACCACCGCCACCGCCGCCCAGGGATGCGAGGCCGGCGCCACCGCCGGCCATGGCGCTCAGGCTGGCGCCACCAAGAGATGAGCCGCCGGCCATAGCTCCTACCTCGGCGGTGCGGCTGGCGATGATCCCGTCAACGGGCGCTGTGATCGTTGCTTCATCGCGCTGTCTCTTTGCCATCTCCAACGATATCTCGGCCATTTGCACCTGGGCGCGAATGGCTGTCAGGTCTTCTTCAGTCATCGGGTTCCTGGCCAGCTCGAGCTGCTGTCTGGCAGCGTCCAGCCCGGCCTGGGCCTGCTGAATCTGCTGCCAGGAAGCGCCCTCCTTGAGACCCTGGAGTTGCTGCTCGGCCATCTGAACACCTTCCCAGGCCACTCCCACCTGGGCTTCGGCGGCGTCGCAGTTCGCCCCCTTTTCCTTGCTGCCACAAATCTGGTTCCGCGCGGACTGGGCAGCCCACAGGCCATTATTGGCCTGCGCCACCTGGTGCTCCGCCACGGCGATCTGAGTCTCGGTTGGGCCACGCTGGGCCAGCGATAGGGCCGCCTCGGCCACTTTGACACTGGCCTCCGCCATCTTGATTTGTTCGGGCCGCGCGCCGGCTTCCGCTTTGGCCAATGTGGCGCGGGCCGCGTCCAGCGCTGCTTCTGCCTGCCGGACCTGCAAATCGAGCTGTTCGGTATCCAGCACGGCGATGACGTCGCCGGCCTTCACCTTGTCACCCACCTCGACGCGGACCTCCTGAATGCGTCCGGGGACAGCTCCTGTCACAGGGATCTGGTGTTTGGCCCTCACGTCACCGGTGTAGGACAGGGCGCCGGTGGGCCGCGCCTGGGCCGGCGCTTCCGTTGGTGGTATCTCCACGGTGGGGCGGGCGACGGTCGGCGCTGCCAGGGGTGGTTGGGCTTGCGAGACCGATGCCGAGAGCCGGCCCGCGCAGCCGGCAATGGCCGGCAGCAGGCCGATCACGAGCAACACGAGCACGTGGCCGGACCGGATACGTTGCGATAGGTGAAACCTGTGCATCTCTGTTCAAAACCTCCTTGTCATGTTGACAACTGGGCGGGTGCAAGACCCGCCCCTACCAACCCATTTTGAACGCATCCAAATGGGATCTTCCAAAAAAACAAAACAATCGGCCATCAAAAACCCTTGTTCATGGAATAGACAGGGGTATGCCGGCCTGATCATTCGGGCAGGGCTTCTTTCAGGGGAGCAAAGACCTCTTTGAGGCTAAGCGCCAGCCGGCGGCAGAGCTTGGGGTCCATCTCGGCAACCAGCTCGTGATAGCGTTTGACGTGATCGAACAACTGTTGGTGCCACTCGCGATCGCCGGCAGTCTCGTCTGCCAGTACACCCAGCCCAAAGCCGGCCAGCAGGCTAAGGTTGGCACGACTGGCGGCATCGGCGGTGGGCAGGATTTTGGGCAGGTATTCCAGCAACAGCCGGCGTCCGGCCCGTCGCCGCAGGCGTAGCGCTATGATCGTCATGACCTCGATGCAGTAGCGCAGTGTTTCCGGGCCCTCCGACGGAACGCGCGCGAGGATCTCTTCCGCCCATTCACGATTGGGGCCTTCGCCGCTGTAAATCTTCTCCAGAGCGCGTTCCTTGACCGCCTCCCAATCCTCGCCACCGACTTCGCCGGCCAGTTGAGCCATCACCCGGTGGGCGCGCGCGGTGGGCATGAAGACAACCTGCGACCGCCCTGGCCCGGACTTGTCCGCTGCCAGATGATAGTCTGAAGTCACCAGCCCCTTCTCCTCCAGCACGCGGAGCATGTCGTAGGCGGTGAAGCGGCTGACGTTGAGCCGCTCGGCCAGCACAGAATAGTGGGTTGGCCCCTGCACCTCGCGGTACACATCCATCAGATTGCGAATAAAGTCTTCCTGTCGTGGAGTCAGTTTCATGCTGCTGATACCTCCAAAGAAACCAAAGAAACGCGCGAGATTATAGTCGGTGTCGGTGAAAGTGTCAAGTTCGCATGAGCACCAGGGGTGACTACGGTGAGCGCATCAAGCTGGGGACACACATGGCCAAGGCTCGTGTGCACACCTTGGTGGTGCTCAGTATCCTGGGTCTGGCACTGCTGGGCCGGATGCCGGAGAGTCAGGCCGGCTGGCTCACCTGTCCCCCGCGGTGGTGATGGTGGCTGCCGAAGGCCGGCGCCGGATGGGGAGGCGGGCCAACGGCAGACGCCGGCCGATCCAGTGGCAGCATCTGGCCCATACCTGGCATATTCCACTGCTGCGCAGCCTGCTGCTGTGGAGGTTGTGGCGGCTGAGTGGGGGAACAGGACTCGCTTGGGTGAGGCTGATGCCGTGGGTTGTGTGGAGGTGGCTCAGAATCTTGTCC
>JBHHTZ010000160.1:0-7613 GCA_046753605.1 Anaerolineae bacterium | reverse complement strand
TTATTTGAAAGGTATTGCTCCTAAAACCAATACCTTTCCAATAAGAGGAGGTAGGCATCCCCAGATGCCGTTCGCACGTGGGCGTGCTCACTCCTCAACCATTATTTGAAAGGTATTGCTCCTAAAACGCATTGGCCGGCCTTTTCCTTCAAGCTTTGCGAGCTACGAATTGCCCGCCATGAAAATACGCCAGTGTGTTACTCTCTCCGATTGGCGAAAGTGCAGTATTCCCCTCGTCGGGCGATAAAGCCGCTGCCCCGCTTCGCTGTATGGCCTCCTGAAGCAAGCTAGAGAAACGGTCGCGATCTGATCGAGGGCTGGACCGGTGATCGGGGGCCGGCCCGCGCAACCTGCCATGAACGGCAGGTGTAGAACTCACTTTGGAGATGCGAAGCGTGTACATGGGGATTACCCTCCTTGATGCTGTTCACCACGAGTACGTCCTCTATAACTCCTATTCGGCACGCATCAGCAAAACTTTATGGGTGCGGCCAAAGTCCGAACGTGATTTCGGATCAACCAATCCGTCGCCCCCAAACGATCCGTTGATCGATGTGTTAGTTGTAAGCGTTCAGGGGTAGGTCGGGACAAGCATCCTGAGCCTGTCGAAGGATGGCTTTTGCGGCACTGTAGCACCGAGACCCGCTCACAATCACCCTTCGACAGGCTCGAAATGTGCCATTGTCAAGTTACCCCCGGCTCACAATAAATCCTGTTGGTCGGGTGGCATGTACACGCGGAAGGGTTCTCGGGCGGTGATGTACGGCGCAACGTTTTTTAGCCGGCGCAGCACAGGCTCCGTAATCTTCTGCCCTCGCGCCAGGAGCAGCGTCCCACCTTCAATTCTTACATCTTCGGCCAGGACCATGTCTGTCGTCAGCTCTTCCAGACTGACTGCGCGCATTTCGCCCCAGTATGCGATGTCAAACGCATCAGCCAATGCCCGGAGAATGGTGGGATCATACCATCCATCTCTCTTCTGGAGGGTGTATAGTGCCTTCTCCGGAGCCATTTTTGCTGACTCCAGCATGTCAAAATCCAGCGCGATTTTCAGGATTCGGGCGCCCAGGGGGATTTCATCCCCTTGAACTTCATCTAAAGGGAAGCCGGCGCCATCATAGTGCTTCTCCTGGTAAGCGATGATCCTGGCTACTTCTTCAAGCCTCGGGATGTTCTTGATCAGGTTGTGGCCGGTCTCCGGGTGCCTGATGAACATCTCTTTTTCGTGCGTCAGCAGGCTTTCCCCCCTGTAAATCTTGTCAATCGTACTGGGCGGGATGGTCACACAACCAATCTGCGACAGCGTGGCTGCCAGTTCGACCTGCCAGGCGCCGGCCACCTCCAACCTCTCTGCCAGGAGCCCGGCGTAGCGCCGGATTCTGACTGCGCGGCCAAAAGCTTCCGGGCTCACCATGGACAGAATCTCCATCAGGACCTTGATGGTCCCGTTTAATGTCTGTTGCAGGAGAACGCGTTCGGCTGTGATTAAGCGATGCTGTTCCAGGCAGGCCCGCAATGTTGTCTCCAGCACATCCCGCGGACACGGTTTGGTCAGAAACCGGAAGATGTTCCCCTCATTCACGGCGGCCATGGCGGCTTCCAGGTCGGCGTAGCCGGTGAGCATGACGCGCACGGTGTCAGGGGTGAGCGCTCGAACCTGCCTCAGAAACTCAGCGCCGTTCATATCCGGCATGCGCATGTCGGAGACCACCACGGCAAACGCGCCGTTGCGCCGCAGGAGGTCCAGCCCCGCCTCGCCCCCTTCGGCGGTGACGATACCGAACTGTCGCCGAAATTGCCGCTGGATGGCGGCCAGGAGGTTAGGATCATCATCGACCAGGAGGATTCTTTCCACAGCTCGATCACTCATCGCGACTCTCTTTTCTCCTCTCTCTCAGTCTCCTCACGATCGCCGAAGGTCTCTGACGGGCGCATTCAGAAGTTGAGGGAGCGAGCGTCAGTTGAGCGCCGTCCTGAGCCTGCCGAAGGGTAGCGAAGCGTATCGAAACCAGCGAGCGGCTCATTGAAATAACCCGCTGGGTCTCGATACACGCCCTTCGGGTGCACTCGACCGGCGCTAGACTCGCCCTTTTTCGGGAGTCCCCCAACTTCTAGATGCGCCCGTCTCTGACCGAGGCGAAATGGGCCCTTCGATGGAACTCAGGGCGCCGCTCGGTCGGGAGACCATCGCCCATCGTGCGTCAGGCAAGAGACCCATTTCCGAGCAGCTCCTCCGGTGACTGGTGTGCCATCTCCTGCCACCGGGGTAGCCGGCTCACAACTCCCAGAGATTCCAGGTAGCCCTGGTGCATCTCCGCGGAAGGAAGAGCCGCCGGGTGGATCTGGTGCGCCAGGATATCTGCCGCGTGGACCGCGGTGATTACACTAAAGCTATGGGCAGCACCACGTTCCGGGGTATGATGTTCGGCCACAGCCTCGACGACGGTGGCCGGCAATCCCCACAGGCTCAGCAGGTAGGCGCCGATCTGGGCATGGGTCACGCCCATGACCTCCATCTCAACCTCGTACCTGGGCCGCGCTTCCTCGCGCGCCGTTCGATATACACGGCTATAGATGTCCGGCAGATTGACGGCCAGGATCAGGAGGCCAATGTCGTGCAACATGCCGGCGGTGGATGCCTCCTCGGTCTGACGCCGATCCCCCGTCTCGGCCTGCGTGATAGCCCGGGCGATGCCGGCCGTCATCAATGAGTGGCGTGTCAGACGCGGCATAGAAAAACCCTCTATGGATGGTCCCGGAGGCAATTGGCTGAAAATGTGGAGGGTCAGGATCAGGTCCCTGAGAACATCGGTGCCCAGGTACACGACCGCATCTTCTACGGAGACGATGCGGCGGCGAAGCATGAAGAAGGCCGAGTTCACCAGGTGGAGCAGCTTGGTGGACATGGCGATATCTCGGCTGACAATGCGGCCAATGCGCCGCAAGGAAACGTCTGGCGAGGCGATGGCCTGGCTCACTTCGATGTACAGCGCGGGCAGACTGGGAAGGGAATCGAGCCGGGCGACGACCTCCCAAAGTGTCCGGTCTTCCATCTGGTCACGGAGGCGACAGATGCGGTTGACTGCCACGACCAACTCCTCCGGTTCGCAGGGTTTGGAGAGAAATTGGTGGGCCACGGGCATGGCTCGTTGCGCCACCGTTATCTCTGTGTAACCGGAGAGCGCAATTCGGATGACGTCCGGGTATTGGCGCCGGACTTTTGCCAGGAGATCTGCTCCGTCCATGCCGGCCATGCGCATGTCCGTGATGACAACATCTGTGGGGGCCTCGCTCATCTTTTGCAGCGCCTCGACTCCACTGGTGACGAAGGTCATGTTCCATACCGTGCGCTGTTTGCGCAGCCGGCGCCGTAGGCCGTCCAGGACCATGGACTCGTCGTCCACAAAGAGAATGTGTTTTTTCTTCAACGTGCTACCGACTTTCAGATGATGTTTTCCGGTCGTAGTAACGACTTTAGTCGTTTGGACGGGTCGAACGACTGAAGTCGTTACTACGAAACCTGAACGCTTACCTTACTGAACGGGCAAATGGACGAAGAAGGTGGTCCCCTTGTCCACCTCGGTCTCGAAGGCCAGCGAACCGCCGTGCTTCTCCACCACCGAATAGGCAATGGACAGCCCCTGCCCCGTGCCCCGGCCCACTTCCTTGGTGGTGAAGAAGGGGTCGAAGATGCGATCTCGTATCTCTTCGGGAATGCCGGTGCCGGTGTCGGTGACGCCGATAACTACCTGGTCGCCTTCACGGCGGGAGGTGACGGTGATCTTGCCCATCCCGTTGCGCCTGTCGCTCGCCGCGTCGGCGATGGCGTCGCGGGCGTTGATCAGCAAGTTTAGGAAGGCCTGGTTGATTTCGTCCACCTGACAGAATACCGGCGGGAGATCAGGGTCCAGGTCTATCTCCACATCGGCGATGTACTTCAGCTCGTTGCGCGCGATGGTCAGCGTGCTTTCCAGCGCTCGATTCAGGTCAGCTACCTGTTTACCCTGCACGTCCGGGTGGGAGAAGTCCTTCATCGCCTGTACGATCCTCGCCACGCGATGAACCCCGTCCAGGGTCTGGTCGATGGCCGTAGGGACCTCCTCCAGGAGATAGCCCAGGTCAACTGTCTCCTGGACTTCAGTGATCCGCTGCAGCTCAGGCTCCACCGGTTGTCCCATCTGGCATCTCTCCTGCAGGTCGTCGTATTGCTCGAGCAGTGCCGCCAGGTCGGCGAAGGCGTCACCGAGAAACCGCGTGTTGTCCCCGACGAACTGGATGGGGGTGTTGATCTCGTGGGCGATTCCGGCGGCCAATTGCCCAATCGACTCTAACTTCTGCGCCTGGATGAGCTGGCCCTCCAGGACCTTGCGCTCCGTGACGTCCCGCGCGAGCAGGAGGAACCCCGCCTGCCTGTCCGCGCCCCCCATAATGGGGTTGAAAGTGATATCCAGGAAGCCTTCCTTCCCGTCCGGACGCGTGTACCGGAGGTTGTCCAGTCGTATCGGTCGATTCTGTTGCCGGCACTCCGCGACGGCCTCCACAACTTCCATCCAATCCCATCGAATGCCACATTCGAGAAATGGCCGGCCCAGGACATCGGCCGCCGCAATACCGAAGGTCGCCTCCGTCGTCTCGTTCCACCGGGTGATCCGCTCGTCCGGTCCCGCACCGATCACGATCGATGAGATCGAAGTCAGCAGTTGCTCGGTTTGCGTGTGTGCCTTTCGCAGCGCCTCTTCCGTCCGTTTGCTCTCGGTGAGGTCCTTGCTGTAGCCGACGGTTCCCTGCTCCTGTCCGTCTGCCCCCCGAAGGATCGCAGCCGAGATCAGCACCGGAATCTCCCGGCCATCTTTGTGGCGCAGCGTGGTTTCCAGATTGCGCACGTATCCTTTGGGGTCTGCTCGCATCGATTGCATAATCGCCTGGGCGACTTCGAGGCTGGGGTAGACCTGCTGGGCTGGCTGGCCGAGCATCTCTGCGGCCCGGTAGCCCAGGAGTTCCTCGGCTCCGGGGTTGAAGACCACAATACGGCCTTCCGCGTTCGTGGCAATGATACTGTCGGGACTGCTCTCCTGGAGCGTTTGCAGGTCCACATTAGTCTTAACGAGAGCGGCCTGTTGTCGTCTTATGGTCCTCCAACCGCCCCAGACGATGTAGACCAGGCTGCCATACAGAATCGCGAAGCTGCCACCCACCACGCCAAGGGTTATCCAGCGGAGGTTGCGGACCTCTCTGGTCAGACTGGGAATGGACATGGGGTCCGTGTCTTTAATAATGATGCCCGCCATCCGGGCGGCGCCGTAAGCCTTCAGAAGCTCCATGTTGTAGTTAAGTCTATCCGAAAGGATTTTCGAGACACCCACCGCGAGGATAAGCATGATCACGAGGCTGACGATTGAGAATTGAACCAGCAGGTTTTCTCTTAGGTGTCTCATTTCTCTTGCCTTAATGCTTTCCTCAGCCTTACATCGGGCCCCCGGTTGGGCAAGGAGATGGCTAGATGGCTGGATGACTGGACACTCCGCAAGCTAACAAGCCATCCAGCATTTTCCTCTTGTTGGGCAAGGTCTCCCGACCACCGGCCCGCCTGGGCCGGACTCCCGTTGGGCAAGGTCTCCCGACCACCGGCCCGCCTGGGCCGGACTCCCGTTGGGCAAGGTCTCCCGACCGCCGCCCCGGCTGGGCCGGACTCCCGTTGGGCAAGGTCTCCCGACCGCCGCCCCGGCTTCGCAAGGGCGACTGATCCCGTTGGGCAAGGTCTCCCGACCGCCGCCCCGGCTTCGCAAGGGCGACTGAGCAGTTACTGTCTCTACATTATATCGGTCTGAGGCGCGCAAACTTGAGCGGTAAGTGTTCAGCGAAGCTGCGCCTCAAACCGACAAGAGATCAGGCATACCCACGGACGGAAAAGAACACGGACGAGACAGGAAGAATAGACAAACATGTCCGTGTTCCCTTTCCGCCATAACCAGGTTGACACTTCGCATCGCCCGCCCAGCACTACAACGAGACTTTGAACCAACGAGCATCCTGACTCCCCTCCCCCAACGTCTCTTATCATTACCCGCAAGTTTCGGGGACGGGTTGGAGGAGTCGAGAGTAGGCCGGCGGCTTCCAAAACGTTTCGGGGCGCTGGACTGTTGTCCGGCGCGAGCAAAAGTGTAAGGCGACCTGGGTGCGCACTGAAACGATGCCAAAATTCACGTTATCTTCACGGATGAAGTCTGGATAAGGCAATCTGAATGCCGATAGGCAATATAAGCAGAATCTGTGAAACGTTGTGTGACAGCAGGGGGCTCGAGTGGCAATTCTAACGACGCTACAAATATATCGTGTTCTGCTGACCGCTGGGTGGGTTACCGGAGGTCGAGGGTTCGACTCCCTCGATGGCGGTCAGTAGAGCACGATTTTGTGTTCTAACGAAGGACTTTCCTTGTTCGGCGAGGGTCTCCTTGTTCGGCGAGGGTCTCCAGACCGAGCGGCGTCCTGAGCTTGTCGAAGGGCCGGCGGGGGACGGCGGTCAGGAGACCCTTCGGGCTGAGCCTCAGGACGAAGCCTGGCCCAACGAGGGAGACCTGGCCCAACGGGGGGTCAAAAGAGGTGGGCAAGTGTCCCACATCGCATATTGATGAGAGGAGGAAGTAAAATGTTTCGTTGGTTTAACAATCTCAGTATCAGAGCTAAGTTGCTCGGAGGGTTCCTCGTGGTGGTGGCGCTGATGGCGGTCATCGTCGTCAGCGTGTACATTAACCTGGGGACCATAGGCCGGACTTCAGACCGTGTCCTCGAAGAAGAAATGCCGCTGGCCGAGCACATCGCGAACCTCATAGCCCAGGCGCGGAATGAGCAACAACTGTTCACAGGTCTCGCTCTCACCGGGGACCAGGCGGTGCGGGATGAGGTCAAGACAGCGCAACAGGAATTCGACGCCGAGATCGAAGCGACGCAGCCCCTGGTAGCGGGCCAGGATGCCGCCTCATTGAAAGAGGCAGGGGCCGATGAGGAAAACGTCGCATCCACGGGGGCTGAAATGGCTGATCTTTTCCTGGCCGGCGATCGGGAAGCCGGCCTGGCTAAGATGAAAGAGTTTGACGCCGCCACCGATGAGTTCATAGGCAACCTGGAGACAATCGAGGCTTCGGCTTACGCGTCAATGGACGAGGCCAAGGTCAATCTACAGCAGGCGCAGAGGACCGCCATCTGGATGTCGCTCGGCATCGGCCTCGTGGCAGCAGTCCTGAGCATGATCGCCGGCTGGTACCTGTCCTCCACGATTTCTCGATCGGTAACGATGGTGGCCCAGGCAGCCGAAGGGCTCGCCGAGGGCGACCTGGACCAGCACGTGGAAGTCAACAGCGGCGACGAGTTGGGCGACATGGCGGCCGCTTTCCAGCGGACGATCGGCTACATGCAAGACATGGCCGGCGCCGCCGGCCGCCTGGCCCAGGGTGACCTGACGGTCGACGTCAGGCCGCAATCCGAAAAGGATGTGCTGGGCAACGCCTTCAGCCAGATGATTGCCAAACTGCGGGACCTGGTCGGCCAGGTGGGCGACAGCGCCGACGCTGTCGGCGCGGCGGCCGGCCAGCTCTCGGCCGCCGCCGACCAGTCCG
>JBHHTZ010000159.1:0-7633 GCA_046753605.1 Anaerolineae bacterium | reverse complement strand
ATGGATCCTCGAATGGCAGCCAGAGAATGGTTTCTGGATAAGCCGGGCAACAACAAATACGACATTGAAGTTCACGTTCAGCGCTCTTTTTGGCATAACGGTTTCGGCGAAGCCTTTTTCCGCTGCACGAGAGCGGATCCTCCGTATAAATGTGTCGGGTTCTGGCGAGGCCAGGCCATCGAGTTCGAGTGGGTGCCGCGCCAATGGTTGACCCTGTCCATGCAGGCATACGATGTCGGCGTTGTTGATGGTTTCAGTGGGGTCATGCACCTTGAACCTTCGCTTCGGTACACCGTGACAGTGTCGTCAAACGGCCACAACCCCGATGAGGGGGAGCCGGCTGAAGCCGAGGATGCCGCCCAGGAGCGCTTTGTCATCGAATGGCGCGTTCGCGACGTCGAGCAGCGGCTGCGCGAACTGACGGAACAGGCCGGCGTGCGAGACGTGCGACGGGTGTAGGATGGGCCGGCGAACGAGCTCCTGCGAATGCACTGGTGAAGTTTGAAGCACCCTCCACCCACATGTCATTCCGAACGGAGCGCTAGCGAAGTGAGGAATCCCTGAGGCCGTACGCCAGAAGGCGGATTTCGCTGGAGAAGAAGCCCATATTCTCTTCGAGCGTGGCGATTCACTTGCCAACGAGTCCCGTGCTTTCTTGTAAGGTAACAGGGATTCCTCACTCCGCTAGCGCTCCGTTCGGAATGACATGTTGGTGTTGGCTCCCCAATCAGTTTTTCAATCTTCATCAGCGCGTTTTCGGTAGCAGGCCGCGAATTCATTCGTGGCCGGTGTCAGCCGGCGAATTCACTCGTTGCCGGCATCAACCCGACGAACTCCCGAAACAAATACATCGCATCATGCGGTCCGGGCGACGCCTCCGGGTGGTACTGCACACCAAACGCCGGCCACTCCCGATGTCGCAGCCCTTCCACCGTCCCGTCGTTCAGATTCACGTGCGTCACCTCGACGCCGGCCGGCAGCGAATCCGCATCCACGGCGAAACCGTGGTTGTGGGTGGTGATCTCCACCGCACCGGTTGCCAGGTGCTTCACCGGCTGATTCCCCCCGCGATGACCGAACTTCAGCTTGTAGGTTGATCCTCCCAATGCCAGGCCGAGAATCTGGTGCCCCAGGCAAATCCCGAAGATCGGCACGCGGCCTAGCAGTTGCCGCACGTTCCGCACAGCATAATCGACGGCTGCCGGATCGCCAGGACCGTTGGACAGGAACACGCCATCAGGCTCGAGGTCCAGCACTGTCTCTGCATCGGTGCGGGCCGGCGCAACCGTCACCTGGCAGCCGTGCTCGCGCAGCAGGCGCAGGATGTTGTGCTTGATGCCGAAGTCGTATGCCACCACGTGGAAAGCAGAGGCCTGTGCGGTGAGCGCCTTCTCTTGACCAGGCAGCGCCAGGCGTGTGCCCTCATCCCGCGCGTACGACTCTTTGCACGTAACCGCCTGCACCAAATCCCGCCCGACCATGGCCGGCGCCCGCCGCGCTTTACGAATCAGGCTGTCGGGATCGAGATCAACTGCCGATAGGATGCCTCGCATAGCGCCTTCGGATCGGATGTGGCGAACCAGGGCGCGGGTATCGACATCGCTAATGCCCACGATGCTATGCCGGCGCATCCACGACGCCAGATCAGACCGGGCGCGCCAGTTGCTCGGCCGGGAGTGGTATTCGCGCACCACGAATCCCTCAGCCCACGGCCGGCCCGATTCCATATCGTCCGGGTTCACCCCCACGTTGCCGATGTGCGGGGTCGTCATGACCACGATCTGGCCGCAGTACGACGGATCGGTCAGAACCTCCTGGTAGCCGGTCATCGACGTGGTGAACACCACCTCGCCGGCCCGCTCGCCAGTCGCCCCGAAGGCCCGCCCTGCAAAAACCGTTCCATCTTCCAGAGCCAGCAAGGCCGGCTGCCGTAGTCCCTTCATCCCACCACACACGCAGTACGCAATACGAACACCCTATCCGGCCGCGACCGACATCGCCTGACTCACTAACTCGTCCGCTGCACCCTTCTTGTCGAGAACCATCGCCACCTCATCACACTCTGGAAACTTGGCGCAGTGTATACAATCCTTCCAGACCTTGCGCGGAAAGCGCTCCATCTCCGTCACCTGGAAGCCCAGCTTCTCGAAGAAGCCGGTCGTCTTGGTCAGGGTGAACACGGTCGGAACGCGAATCTCCTCCGCGTCTGCCAGAAGCTGCTGCACGATAGTCCGGCCCGCGCCGTTACCCTGCCGGCCCGGACGAACCACCACCGACCGCACCTCTGCCAGCTCCGGTCCCAACACGACCAGCGCCCCACAGCCGGCGATTCCCTCTTCGTCCTCGACGACCACCCAACTGCGGATGCTCTCGCACACGCTGTCCAGCGTGCGCGGCAGCACGTCGCCGGTTGTTCGGAACCAATAGTTCACCAGATCGGTGATCTCCCGCGCATCAGCCAGAGTAGCCCTTCGTAATTTCATCGCGCCGCTCCTTCCACTGCCTCCAGCAAGGCCGGCAAAGCTCCAATCAATGCATCGATCTGTTCGGTCTCGATAATCAGCGGCGGGACCAGGCGCAGCACGTGGCTGCCGGCATTCACCAGGATAAAACCCTGCTCGAAGCCGGCTTGAATCGCCGGCAGCGCCTCGCCCACGAGCTGTATCCCCACCATCAAGCTACGGCCACGCACGGCGGTGATCTGGGGTGCGTCAATCTCCCGCAGCTCGCTAAGCAGATAGTCGCCTTTCTCCCGCACGCTGGCCAGGAACGCGGGATCGCTCACCACGTCGAACACAGCGCAACCCACGTGGCACACCAGCGGATTCGCGGCGAAAGTGCTGGCGTGATCGCCTATCTGGATAGCTTCCGCCACGCGCTGAGTGACCAGCGTTGCGCCGATGGGCAGGCCGCCGGCCAGCGGCTTGGCCAGGCACATGATGTCGGGCGTGACGCCATAAGCCTGGTAGCCCCACAGAGTGCCGGTCCGGCCCAGGCCGCACTGCACCTCGTCGAAGACCAGCAGGGCGTTGTTTTCGTCGCACAGTTGGCGCAGACCGGCCAGGAAGTCAGAGGAGGCCGGCCGTACCCCGCCCTCGCCCTGCACCGGCTCGACCAGGACGGCGCACGTGTTCTTGTCGATCTTCGCCGCAGCATCCTCCAGGTCGTTGAACTCGGCGAATTTCACGCCAGGCATCAGCGGCTCAAACGGCTTTTGGTACTGCTCGCGGTCCGTTGCGGCCAGCGCGCCCATCGTCCGACCGTGAAAGCTTCCAGAGAAGGCGACAAATCCGTATTTGTCGTCGCTGAAGTTGGCCCGCGCCCAGCGTCGAGCAAACTTCATAGCCGCTTCAACCGATTCGGCTCCTGAGTTGCAGAAGTAGACCCGGTGAGCGAAGGAGTTTTCGACCAGCCGCCGCGCCAGCTCGACATGGGGAGCGGTGTGGTACAGGTTCGACACGTGAATCAACTGGGCCGCCTGCTTGTGGAGGGCCTGCACCACGGCCGGATGGCCGTACCCGAGGACGTTGACGGCAATGCCGGCCACGAAGTCGATGTACCGCCGGCCCTCCGTGTCGTACAAATACACTCCTTCGCCGCGCTCCAACACGAACGGGGGGCGCTTGTAGGTTTGCAGGATATACTTCTGTTCGGTATCAATGATTGATTGGGCATTCATGTTCAACTCCTGTGTTCTACACCACTCGAGCCAGTAATCAGTGATCAGTAATCAGTAATCAGTGATCAGTTCAGAATCTGATTACTGATTACTGATCACTGATTACTGATCACCGGCCCCTTCAGGTCTCAGCTACTCTCGTGCCGCCGCCCGCCAATCCATCAAGATCGGTGATCCTCGCCTCCCGCACGCCGGCGGCAACCGCCGCCAGCGCCGAGCGCACCTTGGGGACCATGCCGTCGCGAATCGTGCCGTTCTCGATCAGCTTTACGGCTTCCGCGGCCGACAACTGGCTCAGGACCTGGTCGTTAAGCAGGACGCCGGCCACGTTGGTCAGGAAGTACAGCGCGGACGCGCCGAGCGCCCGCGCCACGCCGGTGGCGACGTGGTCGGCATTGACGTTGTAGGTGTGGCCGTCGAAGCCCAGCGACACGGGCGACACCACCGGGACGATACGCTGCTGTAGCAGCATCCGCAGCGGCTCCGGATCCACTTCGACGACGCGCCCGACCCAGCCCAGGTCGCCGGCCTGGTGTGCCATCTTCTCAACCCGCACCAGACCGAGATCGACGCCGCTGAGTCCGAGGGCCGGCACGCCGGCCATGGTCAGCCGCGCCACCAGCCGCTTGTTGATCCGCCCGCTGAGCACCATCTCGACAACCGCCAGCCCGTCGTCGTCCGTGACGCGCAGCCCCTCGACGAAGCGCGGTGTCAGCCCCAGTGTCTTCTGGAGCCACGCAATCTCCTTGCCACCGCCATGCACGATGACAACATGCTCCTCCATTCGCGCCACCGTTTCAGCCAGCGCGTGGAGGAAAGCGTCATCATCTGCCTGACTTCCGCCAACTTTGAGAACAATCGTTGGTACATCATCCATGGATCGAGTCCTCGGTACAGAGTCTTGCGTCTTGCGTCTATGAAATACGAAAGACGCAAGACGTGAGACGCCTCACACCTCCAACCCCGCCGCCTCCTCCAACCCAAACATCACATTGAAATTCTGCACCGCCTGCCCAGATGCGCCCTTGATCAGATTGTCAATGGCCGAGCAGACGATCAGTTGATCGTCGCCGGCCTGTGTGAGCGAGATGACACAGTGGTTGGTGTTGACCACGTGGCGCAGGCTCGCCAGTTGGCCCTGCGGCAGGATGTGCACGAATGGCTCGCCGGCATACATCTCGCGATACAACGCGTGCAACCTGCTTTCGGACCAGGGCTTCGCTAAGGTGACGTAGATGGTGGACAGGATTCCCTGGTTGACCGGCAGCAGGTGGGGGGAGAAAGTGACGGTGAGAGGCCGGCCCAGAGCCGCGCCCAGCTCAGCTTCCATCTCGGGGATGTGCCGGTGGCGGTGTCCAATGTTGTAAGGCGAAAAGTTGTCGTGGGCCTCCACGAAATGGGTTTTCAGGTTCAGCCCGCGTCCGGCCCCCGAGACGCCCGACTTGGAGTCAGCGATGATGGAGTTGCCGGCGATGAGCCCCTGCTTCGCCAGCGGGTACAGGCCCAGGATCACGCTGGTGGGGTAGCAGCCGGGGTTGGCCACCAATCGCGCGCCGGCGATCTCCTCGCGGTGAAGCTCGGTCAGGCCGTACACCGCCTCGGCCAGCAGGTCGGTGGCGGTGGGGGGCGTCTTGTACCACTGCTCGTACACCTGCGGGTCCGCCAGCCGGAAGTCGGCGCTCAGGTCGATGGCGCGCACGCCGGCCTCGACCACCCGTTGCACCGTTGGGATCGACGCCCCATGCGGCAGGCACAGAAACGCGGCATCCACCTCATCGACGGGCGCTTCGCCGATGGGAATGAGCGGGATGTCCCACGGACAGGCGAAGACGTCGGACAGCCGGCGGCCAGCGGATCGCTCCGACGTGGCGAAGCGGATTTCAGCGTTGGGATGCCGGCGGATGATTCTGGCCAGCTCAAAGCCGGTGTATCCCGTGGCGCCGAAGATGCCTACTTCAAGCATGATTCTCTCTCCTGAGGACAACGGGTGATAGTTGGAAGAGACGTATACCCATCGGTTACTTGACGTTTCAATGCATCAAAAAAGCCCTCCAGGTTATCTGGAGAGCTCCGATTGCGCGTGTTACGACGCCGTCGTCGTGAGTGCAGGACTATCCAGACCCTGGCCGTTCGGTGAGGCCGGGACGACGACGAGAGCGAAGTTCAAGGCTGATGATCTGGATACTCATAGTCACTTCTCTGGGCCGAGAGTATAGCATGAAAAGCCAGTCCTGTCAAACGCGAAAGCGTCGTGGTTGGCAAACACAAGAGTCTGCCAGACGGCCCTTCAGCGACGTCACGCCAACGAAAGGCGGGGCGCCAGATCTGGCGCCCCGCCTTTTGTTCGTTTCGCTTTAGCTAAAGCTTGACGATGTCAACGGCCTGCGGCCCCTTGGGATTCGATTCCACTGTGAATTCCACGCGGTCGCCTTCGTTCAGATTGCGGAAGCCATTACCCCGAATCTCGGAGTAGTGAGCGAAAACATCCTCGCCCTCTTCCCGCTGAATGAAGCCATAGCCCTTGCTACCGTTGAACCACTTCACGGTTCCGGTGATACGCTCGGTCATTGCTGAGTTCCTCCTTTCCTGTAGATTTGTTGCAGGACGAGCTCAACGCTGCTCCAAGTCACAAAAAACGACCGCCGTGGCGAGTAGCCTTGGCGGTCGAGACATGCGCGTTCCGAAACAAAACTTACTGCGTCCTACTGGCAATTATAATAGCACACTTTCGCTTATTTGTCAAATCGTACGCACGGGGCTTGCGAAGCCAGTCCCGATGGGGAGATTCTCATGGTGATGACACTCGACAGCCGGCGGGGCGACCTTCTGCCGCTGGAGCCGCCCCGCGCCCTTGCCGGGCAGGTCTTCGTGGGCCTGACCTTCCACAATGTGGACGATGGCCATCGGCTGTACAGGACGGTGCAGGGGATTGGTCGGCGTTGTTGGGCGACTGACGTGAGACACTTGAGGTGTGTGCTAACGCGTGCGTTGTGTTTTGAGTAGCGCCGGCAAACGAATGGTGTAGATCTTGATGCTCCGATATCCCTCGCCGCCGGGGTACTCTTCCCAATTGCCGGCGTTATCCTGAGCTCGGGACTGGAAATAGTAAACCTGCCCTGGCTTCACCTGATAGACAGCCGCTGTCTCTGTCGTCTGCGCTAACCAATCGGCCCATGCACCCTCTGCTGTACGTACCTGGATGTCGTACCATTTTACGCCGGAGAGGTCATCTGTACCGGCCCAGCGTACCATGATAGGCACTGTTGCACCTGTGGCCTTGGTGCTGATTGCGCTTCGATCTGGACCGTAAGCTGCGGAGAGTCTCACCTCGGTGATTTCTGACACCGGTGCGGTGATATCGAGGATGATATCGTCCTGAAAGGTGCTGGACGTGCTGCCGGCCACGTCTCGGAACCGAACGTAGACGGTGCGAGGCAGTACGTTACTACCGAACGACGTGATCTGCCAGTCCTTATAGAGTGTATACGGCTCCCATTCAACATCTTGGAATCCGCCATCGTTGCTGACTTGCATTTCTGCCGTGCCTGCCTGGGCAGGAATTGTCAGAGAGACCGCTGTTGTGTTGGTCCAGAGTGCACCATCGTTGACCGACAGACCGTAGTCGCTCCCGGCGTTGGTGTCCAAGATAATGGTGTCGGTGTAAACTTCTGATAGGTTGCCAGCACCGTCTTTGAACTGAACATAGATCGTTTTCTCGCCGTCGCTACTTCCCAGGTTTGCGGATGCCGCAGTGGTGTAGTTGAACCAGTCGCTGTAGTTGGTGCCGTCTACGCTAGTACGGTAACTGGTGACACTACTTTGGTTGTCACTAGCTGAAAGGGCGAGGAGCACGTTCGGACTGGTTGTGTAGATCGCGCCCTGGTTGGTCGTCGTGCATCGATTGATGACGACAGAGCCAATAGGTGGCTCAGTATCTGGGATAGTAGTTTGGGT
>JBHHTZ010000158.1:0-7646 GCA_046753605.1 Anaerolineae bacterium | reverse complement strand
ACATGCTGGCCTGTCAAGCCAGAGATCGCGGGTTCGAATCCCGTCGCTCCCGCCTAGCAAGGGGAGTTCGCTAGACCGGATTCCGCTGCAACATGTGGAGACCATAGCTCAATTGGTATGACATCTGATTGTGGCTCAGAAGAATGAGGGTTCGAGCCCTGTTGGTCTCCCCGGGGCAGTTAGCTCGGTCAGACAGATGGCTGGATAAGATGCCACCCTAGCTCAGTCGGTAGAGCAGCTCACTCGTAATGAGCAGGTCGCCGGTTCAAGTCCGGCGGGTGGCTTAATTTGAATACAGGCGGGTAGCTCAATTGGCAGAGCAGCGGTCTCCAAAACCGCAGGTTGCGGGTTCGAGTCCTGTCCCGCCTGCCAGCGGGTGTAGCTCAGTTGGTAGAGCATCAGCTTCCCAAGCTGAGGGTCGCGGGTTCGAATCCCGTCGCCCGCTTCTTTCGGGGCGTAGCGCAGTTCGGTAGCGCGCATCGTTCGGGACGATGAGGTCCCCGGTTCAAATCCGGGCGCCCCGACCATGATAATTGTCAATTGTTAACGCCATGTACATGGAGCGCTACTCACTCTTGACCATTAACAATTGATAATTGGCAATTGACAATTAACCAGGCCCACGTAGCTCAGTCGGTAGAGCACTCGCATGGTAAGTGAGCGGTCGGCGGTTCGAGTCCGCCCGTGGGCTCTCTGGTCGCACGTCCAAACCAACGTACCATGTGGGATTTTCTGTCTTGTAGCCCTGTGGCCCAATCGGTAGAGGCACACGACTCAAACTCGTGCAAGTGTCGGTTCGAATCCGACCAGGGCTATGCCGACCCGTAAAACTATGGCCGGCAACGATGTGGTTTGGAAGAAAGACTTGGAGCCCGGGCCTGATGGTCTGGGCTCTCTTTATTTGGGCTAATTATCCCTGACAGAGTCGCGCAGGAAGAGTTGATTGGCAATGAACAATGTGCTAGTGCTGAACGCAACTTATGAGCCACTGAACGTGGTATCGGTTCGACGGGCTGTGGTCCTTCTACTGAAGGAGAAGGCCGAGTTGATCGAGGCGGCCGAGGCCCGCTTGCGCGCCGAACGCATCGCGGTCCCGGTGCCGTTGGTGATCCGGTTGGTCACCTACGTCAGGGTACCGCGTCGGTTCGACCTGCCTGTATCTCGCCGGACCGTCCTGTCGCGGGACGATTACACCTGCCAGTACTGCGGCGCTCAGCCAGGCAAGAGTGATCTGACCATCGACCACGTGTTGCCGCGCTCGCGGGGTGGCACCCACTCGTGGGAGAACGTCGCCACGGCCTGCGGGCCGTGCAACCGCCGCAAGGGCAACCGAACGCCGGCGGAGGCTGGCATGACCCTGCTTCGCAAGCCCTACCGGCCGCGCTACATCGCTGTGGCGCTCCTCGGTCGTGCCGGCGTCCGCGAGGTGTGGGAGAAGTATCTCCCCTCCACCAGGTAGCGAGTAGCCAGAATCCGAAGGGGGATGGTGAGCACCTCACCGTCCCCCTTTTTCAATATTGAAATCCTGGTAGCCGAGCAATGAGGATGCCTCTCATGAGCGAGAACCCGTACAAGTGCCTGAATTGTGGTCGGCCCGAGACGCAAATCCCTCTGGTGACGCTGCGCTATGCCGGCAAGCCGGCCTGGATCTGCTCCCAGTGCCTGCCGGTGTTGATTCACCACCCGGAACGTCTGGCCGGCAAGCTGGAGGGAGTAGAGGGGATTCCGCCGGCTCTGCCGGACGAGCACTAACTGCAATCTCAGCGGATCCAAACATGCTTAGAGGGGATCGCCAGATCCCCGCCGAGCAAAGGTAGTCACGTGAGGTACACAATGGAGTTACGAATCTATCAGGTCGATGCGTTCACGGACAAACTCTTTGCCGGCAACCCGGCGGCGGTCTGCATTCTGCCCCAGCCCCGTGACGAAGCATGGATGCAGAACGTGGCGCGGGAAATGAACCTGTCCAAGCCTCGGAGCGCGGCAGGGTGAGCGCCGTCCCCCTTTGAGCCACGCCACTTTTGTTGTATAATGTGGGCCGATCTATCGACCCGCCCGGAATCCCCCGGCTAGATTGGAGAACGTGTGAACCGAATCTATGTGGCTCTTGACATTGAGGCCACCGGCCTGGACCCGGACCGAGAAGCCATCATTGAGATCGGAGCTGTCAAGTTTCGCGATGACGAGGTTCTCGACACCTGGTCATCCTATGTTGACCCCGCTCGTCCATTACCCTATCGAATTCAGCAGTTGACGGGCATCACGCCCGAAGACCTGAAGGGCGCGCCGGCCCTCTTCGACATCCTGCCCGACGTGATGCGTTTCGTCGGCGACAACCCAGTTGTCGGCCATAGCGTCCCGGTCGATCTGGCGTTCTTCCGGCGGCACGGCGCGCTCCTGAACAACGCCCCTATCGACACCTACGAGCTGGCCGGCCTGCTGGTTCCCCACGCGGCCCGCTACAGCCTGGGGCAACTGGCCCAGGAGCTGGACATCGACCTGCCGGCGGCCCATCGCGCGCTGGATGATGCGATTGCCGCCAAGGACCTGTTCCTGCGGCTGACCGACCGGCTCCAGCGCCTGGATGCTGAAACGTTGCAGGAGATCGGCCAGTTGGCGGCCCGCGCCGAGTGGCCACTTAAGGTGGTTTTTCAGGACGCCGCGCGCCGGCGCGTCCAGACCGCCTTCTCCGGCAGCATCGCCCAGCAGTTGCTGGCCAAGGGCGCATTCGGTGATGACCCCCTCGGCCTGCTGGTGGGCGCTGACGAGCCGGAACCCCTGGAGCCGGCCCCGCGCCTGGTTCCGCTGGACGTCGATAGTCTGGCGAACCTGCTGACCGACGGCGGTCAGATCGCCCGAAGCTTCCCCGGCTATGAGCATCGGCCGCAGCAGGTGGAGATGCTGCGAGCGGTCTCCGAAAGTTTCAACCGAGGGCAGGCGTTGCTGGTGGAGGCCGGCACCGGTGTGGGCAAATCGCTGGCATATCTCGTACCGGCCGTTTACCACGCCGTTCACAATGGCCGGCGCGTGGTCGTTTCCACCAACACTATCAATCTCCAGGACCAACTCTACAACAAGGACCTGCCGACGCTGGCGAACCTGCTGGGCGTCAGTGTCCGGGTGGCGGTCATGAAAGGGCGCGGCAACTATCTGTGCCGGCATCGCCTGGAACTGCTGCGCCGGCGCGACAACCTGAGCCAGGATGAGATTCGCCTCCTCATCAAGGTCCTAACGTGGCTGCCCTCCACCACCACCGGCGACGTCGCCGAATTGCCCCTTCGGGGGGGTGAGCGCGCCGCCTGGAACCGCGTCAATGCCGAGGTGGAGCGCTGCAACCCGGATACCTGCCCGTATGCGCGCGATGGGCGTGATTTCTTCTACCGTGCCCGCCGGCGCGCCGAGTCGGCGCATATCCTCATCGTGAACCACGCCCTGCTGCTGTCCGACATGTTGTCTGAGAACCGTGTGTTGCCGGCCTACGAGTATCTGATCATTGATGAAGCGCACCACCTGGAGGATCAGGCGACAAAGCAGCTCGGATTCAAGGTGGAGCGATGGGACATCGACAACGTTCTCACAGCGCTGGGGGGAACCGGGCAGAGCAGCCGGCCCGGATTCTTCAACGATCTTGACGGTCGAATCCAGCACAGCAAGCTGCCGGCCCAGGCCAGGCGGCGCGTCGCCGAGCACATTCAGGTGCAGCGGCGCACCGTCCAACGTCTGGAGAACCATCTTTATCAGTTGTTCCATGCGCTGGAGCGATTTGCTGAAGAGCAAGCCGAAGAGGGTGGCCGCGCCGGGCGGCAGGACTGGCACTACCGGCTGACCGACAGCTTGCGCATCCAGCCGGCCTGGGATGATGTGACCATCGCCTGGGACAACATGCGCATCGCCTGCGACAGCCTGATAGACGGGCTGGCGCGGCTGTACACCAGCCTGGCCGACGACGAGGCCCAGAGTGTTCCCCAGCGAGATGCGATCATGGGAGAGATGGCCGGCCACAGCCGGCGGCTGAAGGAGCTGCAAGCCGGCTTGCAGGCCATCATTGGCGAACCGGCTCTCGACCAGATTCAGTGGTTGACCTGGCAACCCCAGCGGGACCGCCTATCGCTGAACAGTGCGCCGCTCCACGTGGGCAAAGCCCTGGACAGAAATCTCTTCGCCAACCGGGTCAGCACCATCCTCACCTCGGCTACGTTGCAGGTCAACGAAAGCTTCGACTACATCAGAGATCGCCTGGGTTTGTGGAATGTTCGCGATCTGTCGGTCGGGTCGCCTTTCAATTATCGCGCCTCGGCATTGCTCTACGTGCCGACGGACATACCTGAGCCAGGCCAACCGTACTATCAGAAGACGGTCGAAAAGGCGATGGTGGAGCTTTCGGAGGCGATCCGCGGGCGAACGCTGGCGCTGTTTACGTCCCACAGTCAGTTGCAGACGACGTACCGCGCCATTGGCCGGCCACTGGGCAACATCGGCATCTCCGTGCTCGGCCAGGGGCTGGACGGCTCGCGCGCTCATCTGCTGGAGACCTTCAAAGACGACGGCGACACCGTGCTGCTGGGGACGCGCAGCTTCTGGGAGGGGGTAGACGTTGTGGGGCCGGCGCTCAGTTGCCTGGTCATCGCTCGTCTGCCCTTCGATGTGCCGACGGACCCGGTGTTCGCTGCGCGCAGCGAGACCTTCGACAACCCGTTCATGGAGTATGCTATGCCGCAAGCGGTCCTGCGTTTCCGCCAGGGGTTTGGCCGGCTGATTCGCAGCAAGACCGATCGCGGCGTCGTCGTACTCCTGGACAAGCGTGTGCTGACCAAGCGGTACGGTCATGTGTTCCTGGACTCTTTGCCGGCCTGCACCGTGCGCCAGGGTCCGCTGAACGAACTCCCCGAGGCGGCGGCTAACTGGATTGCCGGCGGCGAACAGGCGCAAGCCCTCAGTGACCGCTGGAGTGCTGCTGGAGCCGACTGGGACGAGGAGTACTTCTAGCTAATTTGGGTATTGGGTATTGGGTATTGGGTATTGGGGTCTCAATGCAGCATAGTGTCCAATACCCAATACCCAGTATCCAACTGAAGGAGGCATCACACGATTATGATTGAAGCTAATGATCTGCGTCCAGGCAGTGTTTTTGAGGTAGATGGAGACCTCTTCGAGGTCTTGACTTATCATCACCAGAAGATCGGCCGAGGCGGCGCAACGGTCAAGACAAAGCTCAAGAACCTGCGGAGTGGCTCGACCATCGACCGCACGTTTTCCTCGAACGACCGGCTTCAGGATGTTCGGCTGGAAAACCGCCAGGTTCAGTTTCTGTACCGTGACGGTGACCTGTTCTACTTCATGGATACCGAGACATATGACCAGCCGGTGTTGCCCGGGGATGCACTGGGGGGTGCGGTCAACTACCTGAAGGAAGGCATGACGCTCCAACTGGCAATGCACGAGGGCGAGGCCATTCGAGTTGATTTGCCAACGACCGTCGACCTGGAGGTGGTCAAGACGCCGCCGTCCTTTAGAGGGGACACCGCCTCCGGCAGCACCAAGAAAGCGACGCTGGAAACGGGAATTGTGGTGGATGTCCCGTTCTTCATCGACCAGGGTGATTTTGTGCGCGTGGACACGCGTACCAATGCCTACGTGACCCGCGTCTCATCTTGAGTGGTCGGGTAGTCATTTGGTCGGGTGGTTGCGTGACCGGATGTTACCCCGGCTGCCTGACCAAACGACTATACGACTACCTGACTATTCTTAGACGTTCTGCGGCAGGTATTGACAAAGCCGGTAGTAAAATGATATAATATAGTCAGGAGTCCACGGCCACAAGGTAGTTTTGGCGTGTCGCTGCGTGCGGTGCGAACCTTCTTCTCCCCGGCAGTTGCTACTTTCCCATGTCGTTTCCCAGTCATAGAGTGTCAAGCTGCATCTCATCGGCGTGACCGATTCAACGGAGCTATCCGCTGTTGCCGGCCTGCCCTGAGACGGAAGGAGGACTTGCTATGGAATCCTCACAACTGACTCACGGCCAACAGCTCACATCGTTCAGCAGACGTCGCCCGCGAAGCTGTGCCTGGCGGACAAACGTCCATCTGTGGTCGATCCTGCTGCTCCTGCTTCTCTTTCTGACAGGATCAGCGTCGGCGGCTGTTCACGACCAACTGTCCCACGACGGCGCGATGACCGCAGGAACGCCGGCGATTCTTGGCCGGGGCGAGCCAAATCAGCTCTTGCCTCCCATCGACGAAAACATGTGTCCGGGCGAAATCTATCCGTTTGAGCTGACCATCTACCTGCCCCGGACGCCGGCCAAGGGTGACATCGTCTTCACCTTTGATACCACCGGCAGCATGGCGCCCGTCATCTACTCTGCCCAGGAAAACGCCATCCGCATCATGGACGATCTCAACAACCTGATCTCTGATGTACGGTTTGGCGTGGTCGACATTGAGGACTATCCGCTAGACCCGTATGGTTCCGAGGACAACCAGGCATATCGGCTTGGTCAATCCCTGACCGCCGATCGGGGGGCTGTACGTCTGGCGATCGATGCTCTGGAAGCTAATGCGGGGAGCGATCAACCCGAAGCCTATACGCGGGCAGTCTATGAGGCCCATGCCGATTCCCGACTCGGTTGGCGCGACAATGCTCGCCACCTGCTGTTGATCTTTGGCGACAGCTTCCCTCACGATAACAATCTCAACGAAGGCATCGCCCATCCGCCGTACAGAAACAAAGGCCCGAGGTGGGAGACGGGACACCCTCCCAGCCTGCTGGACCCGGGACGAGATGGCGCGCCTGGGACCTTGGACGATCTGGACTTTCAGATCGAACTGGCCAGGCTGGTAGATCGGGACATCACACTGCTTTCTGTGGTAACACCCGCTTTTGGTTATCCGGCGCCCACTCAGATGGACCTGGTAACATACTGGAACTTCTGGGCTGCGCCAACCGGTGGAAAATCTGTTCCCCTCTGGAATGTCGGCGATCTCCCGGAGCTCATCCGCAACATCGTCGAAGACACGATTGTGGGCGTCATCAAACGATTGACTCTGGAAACAGAGCCGGAGTTCTTCAGCTCATGGGTGGTGTTCGATCCGGCTGAGATCAATGACATTGAGATTCCGAGGAGTGGTGCGCTGTCCTTCCTCGGGCGAGTGGAGGCGCCGCCCGACGCGCTGGCCGACACCTACGAGTTCCGAATCATCGCTGTCGGGGATGGGATCATATACGGTGAGAAACAGGTGAGAATCACCGTGCCAGAACGATGTTTCCCGGACCGCGACTATCCGAACTGGTTCTATCTGCCCCTCATCATGAAGGCGCACGCCGAAAATGTATCGGCAGGCTCAGGCCGCCGTCTACAATGATCGTCTGTCCGCGAATCATGGACGCTTCTTCAGTGCACAGGAATGTGACCACGTTCGCAATATCCTGGACTGTGAGAAGCCGGCCCGCCGGCGTTACCTCCACCGCCGCCTCCAGCATCTCTTGACCGACCGGGAAGAACCTCAGCGTGTCCGACTCGACGACGCCGCCGGACACGCAGTTCACGGCAATGTTCATTGCGGCCAGCTCAACCGCCAGGTAGCGCGTCAGTGCTTCCATGGCCGCCTTGGAGGTGCCGACCAGGATGTACTCCGGCAGAAACACGC
>JBHHTZ010000157.1:0-7696 GCA_046753605.1 Anaerolineae bacterium | reverse complement strand
GATAGGCTGCTTGTGATCAGTAATCAGTGGTCAGTGGTTAGTGGTTAGTGGTCAGATTCTGACTGTTTACTGATCACTGGTTGCGATGGCGGCCGATTTTGTGAACAGGTGGTAGCTGCCATCTGGTTGAGCCAGCGCAATGAGTTCGATGGTGATCTCGACATGCTCCTGGTCTTTCAGCTTAAAGGGGATGGCGATGGGCTCGATGTTGAGGGCCAGCGGTATTGCACGGCCGTCGGTTCCTTCGGCCTTGCCGGCCTGCACCACGATCCGGGCGCGGTCATACTCGCCGGCCGGCACGTCGCTGGCTCCCAGGTCGAGCGTCTCATCCGGCCAGACGGTCAGGAGGTCGACCCGGTGTGGCTCGACTTGCCACGTGGCCCAGTCAGCAGCGATAGGCTGGCCGGCAGCGTGAACGCCGGCTGTTTCGACGACAACTTCCAATGTGGTCAGTTGATCCCGCGCTCGTATGTCAGTTGCCAGGTGCATGGTGACTTTCCCGGTGCCCGATGGCGGCAAACAGCCGGCCAGCAGCATCAAACCGATGAAGAGACCTACGCCGACCGAAGTTCTCATGACCCACTCCCCACTGACAGTCCATGATGGCGCCTATTGCTCAACCACCCTTGCGAAGGTTGCGAATAACCCTGCCGATGGAGCCGTTCTTGGCTTGCAAAAATGCTCCCACCAGGATTTGCTCATGAACCTTCGCAAGGGTTCCCACGCCTGAGTAGAAACCGATGGCGAATTGTAATCTTGCCTATTTCCCCCCAGTCGCCCTATATGTTATAATAGAGACGATGAGGAGGCAAGTGTGATACAAGAGGGAAGCGTTGTAGTTGAACGTACACGGAGCAACGACGACTGGCTGCGTGACCTGCGGTCGCATGGTATGCCCCACACGGCCGCGGTTCAGGACCTGCGCGAGTACTTGCTCAAGGCCATCTTTCTCTATTACCACCGGCGCCGCAGTGACTTGTCACATCTGGCGCGCGAGGAGTTGGCGCAGATGGCGGAGGACGCTGCCCAGGATTCGCTGCTGAAAATCCTGGACAAACTGGACACCTTCCGTGGCGACAGCAAATTCACGACCTGGGCCTACCGCGTCGCCATCAACCAGGCCGCCGGCGATCTGCGGCGCCGGCGATGGGACAACGTGTCCCTCGACGCCATGCACGATCAGGCCGAGGACACCCTGCCGTCCCTGTTGGCGACGTTGCAAGACCCGACGGCCGGAGACCCCGAACAGCGCGTTACTCGTGACCGGATCTGGGAACTCATCAGCGATGTGATCGACAACGAGTTTACCGAACGCCAGCACATGGTGTTTCTCAACCAGTACTTTCATGACATTCCGCCGGCCGTCATCGCGGAGCAACTGGGTACGAATCGGAACAACATCTACAAGATCGCCCACGACGCCCGCGTGAAACTGAGAGACAGACTGTTGAAGCTTGGTCTATCGCAGGACGAGATACTGACGGCGTTCCAGGGGCAGTAGGCGGAAAGTTCCATCGGAGACGTAAGACAGTGTGGATCCATTGCGTCTCAGGATTGGGAGATTCCGCCAGGTGCTTTCATCTCTTTGTCATAGAGGAACAGTTTCATGAATCATGATGAGATAGAGGAATTGATCTTTCGCATTCTCGCTACCGGGAATGAGGAGATCAACTGTGACCAGGTATTTGACTTGATTGCCCGCTATGTGGATATGGAAGTTGCGGGCGAGGAAGTTGCGCACCTGCTGCCACTGGTGTACGAGCATTTGGTGCAGTGTGAAATGTGCTCCGACCTGCACGACACGCTGCACGAATTGGCCGTGATGGAGGAGCAGGACGTGCTGCCTGACGTAGATGATCTGCTTGGGGACATCCTCTCTGATAATCCGTCGGCTCCTGCCTCACCCAAGGCGGAGTCTCCCGGTCTGTCACCGACGGCCTCACCGCCACGCAACTCGGTCGAGCCGCTGGGGCTGGTCAACACCACAATCTTCAAAGCTCGCCCAGACAGGCAGCGCACCGTGGTCACGCCGGCACCGCCGGCCTCCTGGTTGCGGTGGGGGTGGGCTGCGGCTGCCGCTGTGGTGGTTGTGGTGGTCTCCCTCGGCATCTTCAGTTGGCGGCAGTCAGCACAGGTCGCCCAGATCACGACTGACGAGAACTTCATCGCCACAGCCGATCGTGCCGTCTCACTCCACGGTACTGAGGAAGACCCGGATGCTCAGGGCTATTTGTTCATTGACGAGGCCAATAGCCGTGGTCTCCTGACAATTGATGGACTAAACCCGCTGCCGGCTGGTCACGTCTACCAGATGTGGTTTGTGACGGAGGCCGGCACTGTGAGCGCTGGCACATTCACTGTGGATTCGACTCAACACGGTCGTGTCTACGTTGACATGAGCGTAGACCCGGCCGAATTCACGAGCCTTGCCATCACCATGGAGCCGAAAGACGGTAGCTCGTCGCCGACGACCTCCCCCGTGTGTGTCTGGGGAGACAAGCAGTCATAGTTGTTACGGTATCGGAAGCATCTCCGATAGTAAACCACACAGGGTAGGCGGACGGCAGTACGCCTACCCTTTCACTTTGCCTATCTTTAGTCAGGAGGGGGACCATGATTCCAGCCATCACGACAGACCAGATGCGCGAGGTCGATCGCGCCATGATCGAGGACTTCGGCATTCAGTTGATCCAGATGATGGAGAATGCCGGCCGAGCTCTGGGGCTGCTGGCGCGGGAGCACCTCGGTGGGTCGGTGGTTGGCCGGCAAGTGCTGGTGTTGGCCGGCCGAGGTAACAACGGCGGTGGAGGCCTGGTGGCGGCGCGCCGGCTTGCCATCTGGGGGGCGGGCGTCACCGTTATCCTGACGGACGCGCCGGATCGCTTCGATGGCGTGCCGGCCCATCAACTCAACATCCTTCAGGCCATGCAGACGCCCATCTACGTCGCGCCGATCGAAACCCTCCCACCCGCCGACATCATTCTGGACGCTATCATCGGCTATGGGCTGCGGGGAGCGCCTCGCGAACCCGCCGCGACGCTGATTCGTCAGGCGAATGCCGGCGGCGTCCCGATCATTGCGTTGGACACGCCGTCGGGTCTGGATACGACCTCGGGTCGCGCCTTCGAGCCGGCGATACGCGCCCGTGCAACCCTCACCCTGGCACTGCCCAAGATCGGGCTTCTGACCGAGGCAGCGCAGGCCGTCGTCGGTCAGCTCTTCCTGGCGGACATCAGTGTGCCGCCGTTGTTGTACCAGCGCATGGGCCTTGATGTTGGGCCTCTTTTCAGTGACGGCGATGTCATCCCTCTCTGAGGCAGACACGGCATGTTTGCTCGGGGCCATGTTGGAAGGATGACCAGATCGAGCCGGCTGGCAGCCGCCATGCTGTTTCTTGTGACCGGAAGCCTGGTGGCAATCGCCGGCGCTTTCGCGTCGAGCGCCGTGTTGGACCTGCGGGGTGAGGTCGATTTACGTATCCTCGGCCGCAACTCGCTGGATCACCTGGGGCGCTCGGCCGTGGTGGGAGATTTCAACCACGATGGTCGAGCGGATGTAGCTGTCGGGGCCGGCGATTCGGACCCCACAGGCAACGTCTCCGGGGAAGTTTATGTTCTCTTCGGCGCTCCGGTGGTCAGTGGTCAGATTGACATGGCGCACCGCAGCCCGGACGTGAACATCCTGGGCGGAACAAACGAGGGCCGGCTGGGGCACAACCTGGCCGTGGCCGATCTGAACGGCGATGGCATCGATGACCTGATCGTGTTGGACTACAACGCCGGCCCACCCGATCGCCCTACAGCCGGCGCCAGCCATGTGTTCTTTGGCGGAACAGAAACGTGGAATCGCCCGATCATCGACATGACGCAGGCTTCCGGTGATGTGATCATCTGGGGCGCGGTGGATGGAGAGCATGCCGGGGCTGTCTATGTGGTCGATGACTTGAACAGCGATGGTATAGATGATTTGATTTTGGGTGCGCCGGCCTCTAATCGTAGCGAGGAGCGCATCTATAACAGTGGGGCGGTATACGTGTTGTATGGCCGGCGTGATCTCTCGGGAACTGTTGACCTGCTCGTGGATGCTGACCTGACGATCC
Organism: Anaerolineae bacterium; assembly: GCA_046753605.1. Lineage (GTDB taxonomy): Bacteria > Chloroflexota > Anaerolineae > Epilineales > JAANWY01 > JBHHTZ01. Next base: position 3,597 of record JBHHTZ010000157.1, on the reverse strand, counting down.
GGGGCGTGGAAGAAGCCGGCTTTTTCGGCAGCAGTGTCGGCCTGGGTGATCTGGATGGTGACGGCAGCATCGATCTGGTGGTTGGCCTGAAGGGCCTGGATCGCGGCCAGGCGATTGACGCTGGAGCCCTCTACGTCTTCTTCGAGCTGAATGAGCGGCATGGTGTTATCGATCTCGCCGATCACGCGCCTGATTTGGTGTTATGGGGTGTGGGCCGTGAGCGAGTAGGCTCTGCGCTGGCGGTTGGCGACGCAAACGGCGACGGTCGGTCCGACTTGCTGATCGGAGCGCCCACCGCATCGCCTGACGGCCGCTACCGGGCCGGCATGGCCTACCTGGTGCTCGGCCCGTTGGATGCCGGGCAGCCGCAAGTGGATGTGGCGGCCATCACGGACGTTGCTATCTGGGGGCCGGCGGCCAACGCGCCGGCCGGCGACGCCGTTGCCTTGTGGGACCTGGGCGGTGATGGCCTGGCAGAAGTGTTGGTCAACGCGCCGGAGGCCGATGTCGGAGGTCGGACTAAGGCTGGCCTGCTGGCTGTGTGGAACGGCCGTGTCTTGTTCGAAGACCCGGTCTTGGACCTGGCCGGCGATGAGCCGGACTGGGTTGTGTGGGGCGACGACCCGTACACGCGCGGCGCGTGGTTTCTGTCGGGGACAGGGGACGTGGACGGCAATGGCCGCCCGGACTTGCTGTTGGGGATCGCGGAAACCGAGCCTGAAGGTCGCAACGAGGCCGGCACGGTGTATGGCTTGTTCAACCCTCTGCCTGTCCAGTCGACCCCCACGCCATCGCAGTCCCCCAGCCCCTCGCCGACGCCAACAGAGACAGCCACCTTGACCCCGTCGCCGTCTGTCACGCCCACGGCCACCTCGACGCCATCGCCGTCTGCCACGTCAACTGCAAGCCGGTCACCGACCGCAACCACGACGCCCCAACCTTCACCCACCGCCAGTGCGACTGGGACGCCCACACGAACCCAGACCCCTACGCCCACCTCGACCGCCACTGCGACTGCCACGCCGGCCCCCGCCCCTCTCATGTACCTGGCACTGGTTACGCGTTGACGAGTGCGGTATTGGAGATTGGGTATTGGAGATTGTTAGCGTCAATACCCAATACCCAATATCCAATACCCAATACCCAATATCCAATCTCCAATATCTAATCTCCAATCTCCAATACCCAATACCCAGTACCTAACGGTGTGTTCGAAGTTTGTCCGCCTTCGGCTTTTGTGCTACACTTCGCCCTGATCGAATCTTGTGTAAGGAGAATTCATGCGGACGTGGATTATCGTTCTTGTTGTAACCTTCATAGCTGTTGCTGTTGCCTTCGGCCTGGGTCCTGCAGAAGCGACCCCGCTCCTTCAAGGGTGCGTGCAGGTCGAAATCACTTCTCCTCGCCCGGAGGCAGAATTGCGGGGGATCGTCACCATTGAGGGCAGTGCCTCCATCGGTGATTTTCAGTTCTACAAGGTGGAGTACTCCACGGCGGATCAGCCAGACGTGTGGTACGCCGTCAGCCAGACGTACAGTCAGCCAGTTGTAGACGGTGTTCTGGACCGCTGGAATACGCCGGCCTACCCCGACGGCGAGTACAACCTGAAACTGACTGTGGTGGACATCCGTGGTCAGGAAGTATGTCGTTACTTCGTGCGCGACCTGGTGATCGCAAACACGAAGCCGACCGCGACGCTCACACCTGAGTCCCCCCCGACTTTGCCGGGTCCCACAATCACGGCCACGCCCCGCGCGACGGCGACGCCGGCTCCCCCCACGCCTACCCCGACGATCGTCGCCATCATTCCGACCCGGCAGTCGGCTCTCCCGGACCTCGATTCGATCCGTGATACTGTGAGCAGCGCCTTCGATGTTGCGCAACTCCAGGAGTTGTTCTTGCTCGGCGCCGGCATTACAGCAGCCATGTTCATCCTTGCGGGACTGGTTTCACTGCTGCGCCGGCTGATCTAGGGGGCGGGTATTGGAGATTGGAGATTAGATATTGGATATTGGATATTAGGTGTTGGAGATTGACAACATCAGTTTCCAATTTCCAATCTCCAATCTCCAATACCCAATCTCTAATACCCAATCTCCAATCTCTTCTATCTGGTATCCACCGCGAGGAGCCACGCGTCGTGCCCAAGCTGATTGTTGGTCTGGGCAACCCTGGTCCCGAATACGCCCGGCATCGGCACAATATTGGGTTCCAGGTCGTGAACGCGCTGGCCGAAGCACATGGGCTGACCTTCGATAAGCTTCAGCACAAGGCGCGGGTAGCCAGCGGATTGATCGGCGGTGAGGCAGTGGTGCTCGCACGTCCCCTAACTTACATGAACAGGAGCGGTGAGTCAGTAGGGCCACTGGTGCGCTCCCATCATGTGCCGCACAGCGACTTGCTGGTAGTCTACGATGACCTCGACTTGCCGCTCGGAACCCTGCGCTTGCGCTTAAAAGGCGGGTCCGGTGGCCATCGAGGGATGCGGTCCATCATTCAGCGGTTGGGCGCGGAGGACTTCCCCAGACTGCGCATCGGCATTGGCCGACCGCCGGCCGGCGTGGACCCGGCGGACTACGTTCTGAGCCCCTTCACAGAAGACGAACTCCCGGTGGCAGTTGACGTGCGTGAGCGCGCAGTCGCCGCCATCGAGTATTGGCTGGACCAGGGGATTGAAGCGGCCATGACGCAGTACAATTGACTAGTGATCAGTGATCAGTGATCGGTGATCAGTAATCAGTAATCAGTAATCAGTGATCAGTAATCGGTAACTGGCAACTGATCACTGATTACTGTCTACTGATCACTGATTACTGGCGGATGGCGCAGGGTCATGCCGCTGGGAGCGCCACAGCTTGCGGTATTTGACGTATTCGTAGTAGGCCATGAGGGAGCTGAGGAGCAGGCCGTAGAAGCGGTCACGGTAGCCGGCCTCGCTCCAGAAGCGCCGGCGAAACTCTCGCAGTGGCTGCAGGATGAAGTTGTGAGGTCGTGCCCGCCGGCCGGCCGCGTACATCATCGCAGCGTCATAGTCGGTGTACTTCGCCTGCCGCTCGCGGAATTCCCGCAGGTTGTTGTAGTTGTAGTGAATCAGCGGGTTCTCCAGATGGCCGGCCGGCCCATCCAGGATCACTACCTCGTGCACCTGTCGATTGGGGTTGTACCAACCCAGGTCCCGCTGAAACAGCCGTAACTGGTAGTCGGGATACCAGCCGGCGCCCCGCATCCGGTGCCCAAAGATGTAGTTGTGCCTCGGCGCCCACCAGCCGGCCTTGGCCCGGTGCGCTGTCACGCGGCGGATTTCTTCGGCCAGGTCCGGCGTTGCTCGCTCATCCGCGTCGACGAAAAACACCCAGTCGGTCGTGATCAGGTCAAGCGCCGCGTTTCGCTGATCCGCGTAGTCCCGAAAGCGGCGCTGATACACCCGCGCGCCGGCCTCCTGCGCCAGCGTCACCGTATCATCATCGCTGAAAGAATCCAGCACAATTTGCTCATCGGCCCACGCCAGGCTGGTCAGGCACTCGGCAATGTTATCGGCCTCGTTCTTCGTCAAGACAATTGCTGAAATCCTGGCTCGCAAGGTTCTCTCCCTCGACT